>NZ_CP177207.1:300000-439947 GCF_046764215.1 Haloferax sp. YSSS75 | reverse complement strand
AACTTAGATAAGTTAAATTCTCTCGCCTTCTATTCTGGGGTGATTCTACACAGACAGGTGTGCTCTCACACAAGATAATCTACGTAATGTGGATAATCTATGTGCGAACATCCATCCTAGTTACGGTGACAGAGACGGATTCCAGAAAGCACAGCGGCTGATAGCGGCGACACCCCGTATAAAATTCGATATGATTTAAGACAATGTTCTCCTTACACCGCATAGTGACTGATATTTCAGACTCTCTCCGGCTCTTGTTCGAAACGTCCATCGAACGAGACGGAAATCGATACGTCGTTCCGATTCCGAAAGAACTGGTTGAGAATGGTGCGTTTTCGACTGCCGAGACGTACCGAATCGCGTTGTTGACGGCAGTCTCCGAATCGACTCCGACTCCAGAACCAGTCGACGATTCGACAGAGACGGACACAGTGCGGTCAGAACGAGAGTGGAACCAAGCCGAATCCACGCGGAATACGTCGGACACGCGTTCCGTGGGGACGCGAAGCCCACCGGTCGAAGAAGGTGACGTCCGAACTGTTACCATCGATACGCTCGGTGACCAGGGCGACGGGATCGCGAAAGTCGAGCGTGGCTTCGTCATCATCGTTCCCGACACCCGCCCGGGTGACAAAGTCGAAGTCGAAATCACCGACGTCAAACAAACCGTCGCCTTCGCGGAACCGACTGGGGAAGCAACTGTCCGGTGAGCAGTTGCCACGCCCACGGCCATAACGACCCACGTGGTACATCGTCGATTGTTTTGAGAATTCGCTGATGGGGACCCACGAAAACGCCGGATTTCGGGAACTGTTCGGGAGCGATGGACTCACGTTTGGGACGGGATTCCCACTCACGAACGAAAACGAGTCGATGCCCGACGTCGCGGAGGAGTGTCGACTCGCCCGACACGCAGAGACAGTTGGATTCGACGGACTGTGGGTTCGAGACGTGCCGACGTACTGGCCGTCGTTCGGAGATGCGGGACAGACGTTCGACGTCTGGCCGTGGCTCACACACGTTGCGAGTGCTACCGAAACCGCCGCGTTAGGTACGGCGAGTGTCGTCCTTCCGCTTAGACATCCACTTCACGTCGCGAAAGCGGCCGCATCAGTCGACCAACTCTCGAACGGCCGATTGGTCCTCGGTGTGGCATCTGGTGACCGTGACCCCGAGTTTCCAGCGTTCGGCGTCGACGAATCAGACCGTGGACTGTTGTTTCGCGAAAGCGTCGAACTCCTTCGGACCGTGTGGCGCGAGGCGTATCCGACGATTGACTCGGCGTGGGGAACCCTCGATGGCGAGGTTTCTGTCGTCCCCAAACCGACGACGGAGACACTTCCACTCCTCCCGACCGGACACGCCCGGCAATCCGTCGATTGGATTGCCGAACACGGTGATGGATGGCTCTTTTACCAGCTTCCACGGAACACGCTGCAGAGCTACCTCGAAGAGTGGCGTGAATTAGCGGGGGAGAAACCGTACTCGATGGCCGTTCAAGTCGAACTCACGGACGACCCAAGAGCTGAGCCACAACACATCCATCAAGGGTTCCGCGCCGGAACCGAGTGGTTCCGTGAGTATTTCGCGGACCTCGACCAACTCGGTGTCGACCACGTCGTCGTCGGGTTACGTGGGGACGACCCCGAGACGGCACTCACGACGTTCGCAGACGAGATTATCAGTCGGATTCGCGCGTAGGAACCCCGAAACCGCTCTCTCTTCTCACTGGTCGTCGAACGGTGACTTCGCGTGGTCGGGGACGGAATCCGGTCGCGTCACGATGTTCTCACGGCCGATGTTTATCTTCTGAATCTCGTCATCGTCAGCCATCCGTGAGAGGACGCGACTCACCTTGGACTTCGACCACCCTGTTCCTTCGACGACAGCGGACTGGCGAAGTTGGCCGTCGTTTTCGTCGAGCAATTGGAAGACCAATGCTTCGTCACTGAGCGGTTGTTCGGATGGGCCATGTGGCCCTCCTTCGGTCTGTGTCGGTTGCACGTCCGGTTGAGTTCTGCCGTTTTCACGGCGTTGTGGCTGGTTCGAGACGCTGTTTGGTAGGCGAACTTTCCCGGTTGCGATGGCGAGTCCACCCCCGATGAGGGCGACGAGGCCGATGACGAGAATGGCAACCGTCGGTTGGATACCCACACCGAGTGGCGAGATATTGGACCCTGGTGCGCTGTTCGGGTCTGTTCCCTCTTCGATTTCGGTCCCGTCACCGACGCCGTCTCCGTCGGTGTCTCCTTGGTTCGGGTCGGTGTTGGTGACCGAAACTTCACGCCCGTCTTCGAGGCCATCACCGTCGGTATCGACTTCTGTCGGGTTCGTCTCGAATCGGTTCAGTTCCTCGCTATCGGTGAGGCCATCACCGTCGGTATCGGTCGCGGTCGGACTCGTCTCGTGGATGTTGACCTCGGGTCCGTCCTCGAGTCCGTCCTCGTCTGTATCGGGGTTGGTGGGGTTCGTCTGGTACACCTGGACCTCCTCGCTGTCGATGAGGCCGTCTCCATCCGTGTCACCGGTGGTCGGGTCACTCCCGTAGGTGGTCACTTCGACGCCGTCTTCGAGACCATCTCCATCGGTGTCGATTTCGGTCGGATTACTCCCGTGTTCGTTTACTTCGACGCCGTCGCTCAGTTCGTCGCCGTCTGTATCTGTGTTCGTCGGGTCTGTCTCGAAGCGATTGACTTCGGCCCCGTCGTCGAGTCCGTCCGTATCGGTGTCCGCAACTAGGATACTCGTCCCATGCTCCAACTCACGTTGATTCCCGAGTGAATCTCCATCGGCGTCGCCTTCAGCAGGGAACACGACGAGTGGGTGACTCGCCGTCGCGAGTGGGTCGCCACCGGCCGAATCACGAACCTCTGCGACGAGGGTTTGCTCTCCCGTCGCGTTCATCGGCCACTCCTCGACGTCGACAGTCACGCGCTGTTCGCTCCCCGTAGCCTGAAACTGTCGACAGTCGAGTGCGGTCGTCGCGTCTGCTCGTTGTGTGTACACGCACACTTCGTAGGACCCCTCTGTGGCCACCATCACGACAGAGATACTCGACGGTTGCCACGCAGTGACGTACGTACGTCCCTCTTCAGACGCGACGACACCCTGACCACTGTGTTCGAGAGCGCGTATCTCGACGCTGTCTGCAGTCTGCGAGGCGACCGGTGCAACGCCTGCGAGGAGGAGAATGAGAACCACCACGAGGGTGTATCCCGACCACGAGGCGCGTTGAGGTGGCATGTGTTTGCTCATTGATTGTCGATTCTCTGGGTGCATAATGTTTTGTTTATCTGATTTTGTTCTTTCTTTCAACAAATTCTAAAATTCACGTTCTCGTGACGTTCTGCTGTATTGGTCAGAAAGCTGGCTCTCCCGAGTTCGGTTCGCTGTCTTTCGTTCCACTCCGCACGTGTCGGTCGTCTCCCGTTCTTGATACTAATACGACAACTTAACACATCATTAGATAGAGTAGTCAAAATATTCTCCCCGTCGATTGTGGACGAGATGGGTTCCTGAACGGGCCAGTCCCCGACATGTCTGTATTGGAATTACTATCCGAATATCGACAATAAATTCTCGTAAATATTCTCTTAATCCGGATGAAACAGTTAGAACAGTCTGCTGAAACGGTTGTTCACGGAAAAACTATCGAGACGACTCTCCCCCATTATCATCCCTCCTCGAATATGGATGAATGCAATGTGCAACACACTGGCCCGACGGCAACTCAGTGCGGGTGGAGTCGCGACGAGAGTCGCACTCGCCAGTTGCACAGGTACCGGTAGTACCGACAGAACCGCTACGAGCGGTGACGTCGAGGAGATGAAAACGTTGGCCGTAGCGACGACAACCGGTACAGAGACGACAGCGACGGAGACATCGACGACGACGAACGACAGTTCGTCACGCGGAAACTGCCGAGTCGGTACCTCACCCATGGTCCCGCACGGGGCTTTCCCCCCAACCCCCCGTCACGGATGCAGCCACCCCCTCCCCCCACGGTTGCTGAAGTGACCCCTCCTTACAGCCCCGTTTCCGAACCCCCCGCTGACGCGACCCAAGAAGTCCCCTCCAAGACGGAATCCCCCCGCTGACGCGACCCAAGAAGTCCCCTCCAAGACGGAATCCCCCCGCTGACGCGACCCAAGAAGTCCCCTCCAAGACAGAATCCCCCCGCTGACGCGACCCAAGAAGCCCCCTCCAAGACAGAATCCCCCCGCTGATGCATCCCGAGAACGACTCCTCGACTGACGAGACAGTTCTCGGCCCGCAAACAGATATACCGCCCGAGCGTTGCTTCCGTCTGACTACACATCGATAGAAGCTCGAATCCGAGTGCCAGTCTCTGTGCCGACAGTATCTCAAACCTCACTGACAGCATCGCACACGTCTGATATCTGGGGAGAAACGTACCGAACGACCGGGTTGAGCGGAGGTATATAAAGAACAGCAGTATTTGCGGGAGCTGAGTATCGTCCGGCGGATTCAACTACTTATAGAGAGATGGCTTCTATAACACCAGCAATGACTACACCAGTACTCGTTCACGGGCGCGAGACGGAGTCACTCGATTGGGAGGCACTAGAAGCCCTGCCCCACGAGACACGGGAGGTGGAAGTTTCCTGTGCATCTGGACTCCGACACGAGTCGACGTGGGAGGGAATCCCAATCGACGCACTCCTCGACGCGGGCGACGCATCTCCCGACACGACACACGTCGCTGTCACGAGTGCTGATGACTGTCACGTCTACGTCGCTGTAGCGGACGCACTCTCGGGGTTACTCGCGTTGAGACAGGACGGTGAACCACTGGACAGACCGCGATTCGTCGTGCCGGGAATCGACGGCATGCGCTCTGTAAAAGAAGTCGTCGAAGTCGAGGCAGTCTCACTCGACGCGAGTACCGACCCGCTGTCCCTCGAACGACACCCGAAAATGGACGACGCCGAAGCGTGACTGGACTATCGACCGGTGACGTCCGCGGTGTCGTTCTCGCGGGTGGAGAGAGCACTCGCTTCGGTGAAGAAAACAAGGCGCTCGCCCACTTCGCCGGAGAGCCACTTATTGCGCGGGTCGTCTCCGCGCTTCGTGGAACGACGGGTTCTGCTCCGCTACTCGCTGCTCGGTCCGCCGAGCGCGCCGACGAACTCCACCCTGTCCTTCCGCCACTTCCGACCATCTCGGACGACACAGACTTCGAGGGGCCGATTGCTGGTCTCGTCGCAGCGGCCGAGGCTGTCTCGACACCGTGGATTGTCGTCACGGGATGTGATATGCCGCTGGTCTCAGAACAGGCCGTACAGGTCCTCTTGGACCACGCGACGCGAGACGTGGATGCCGTCGTCCCGGACGACTCGGGCCATCTGGAACCACTGTTCGGTGCCTATCGGACGGCGGCAGTCCGAAAGTACCGTTCGAACGTTGCTCCGTCTGCCGGGCCGCAACGACTGCTGGACGAACTCGCCACGGTTCGAACACTCAGTACCGACTCGTATCCCGTGCTCGGCCGAGCGATAACGAACGTAAACACGAAAGCCGAGTTGGAGACGCTCTCCGAAACGATGGTTCTCGACGGCCACGTTCGGTAACGTGGAATTCAGTTTTCGACGTCAGCGTTGAAGCGACGAGTCGGTTCGCCCGGTGCCCAGAGTTCCAGCGCGATAAGCCCGAATAACGCCACCGAGATGAGTGTCAACGTGACGACTGGCGACAGCATGATGCCGAGTCCCGGGTAGAGTAAGAGACCAAGCACGACGAGGATACGCCCATTCAGCACGTACCGCCCGATACCCTCTGGGAGTGCCTGATGGCAGAGAATACTGCCCGTGAGGAAGAGGGCGACTCCTGCACAGAGTACGCCGACACCTCCGGGTTCGAGTGGGCTGTTGGTCAGCGACGCCTCCAGTAGCACGATGATGCCGACACCGGTAGCCACGATTCCCATGTGCGTGAAGTAGTGACTGAACGTGTAGACCAGTCCACGGCGTCTCGCGCTGAGCCAATCGTCGGGGTCAGGATGGAGGATTTGGTCGATGAGATGTTCGTCGAAGTGTTGGAAGTATATCCACCAGGCCGCGACGGCGATAAAGAAGCCGAGTCCACCGACTGCCAGCGTCGCAGGTCCGGGGTCGGTGATAGACGTCCCGAAGGAGACGGCGAGAATCGTCTCACCGAGAACGATAATCGTGAGAAGCCCAAGCCGCTCGGGCAGGTGCGACGACTGCACGACGACGTGGTCTGTCGCGGTGTAGATGACGGCGGCACCCCCGAGGCTGATGACGACAGCGGCGGCCCAGAGGCCGAACCTGCCGGGTTCGGGCACGACCAACGACAGACCAATAATCGCCGTCGTGAACACGTTAGACATGGTAAAGAGGTGAACGAACCGCTTTTCGACGCCTTCGATGTGTTCTGCCCGATAGTAGAACAAGATGAGTATCGCACGGAGGACGAGAATGGCGAGGCCGAACGCGAACGACTCTCCGTGCATCGCATCGTCTGCCGTTTGTGAGAGGAAGATGACCACGAACATGGCGGCGACCATCAACAGTCGGGAGAACAGGTCCTCTGTGTCGAACATATCCGCGTAGTAACTGTAGCCGAGCCACACCCACCAGACCATGAGGAAGAGGCCAGCGAACTCCAGAATCCCAATCAGTGTCAACTCGTGGTGGAGATACGTCCCGACTTCCGCGATGGCGACGACGAACACGAGGTCGAAGAACAGCTCTAACCACGTCGCGTGTCGGATACCATCGTCACCGGTTCCAGCCACCGGGGGTGGTCTCTGTAACCACCCTTTCGCCCCATTTCTTGTGATAGACACACTCGACTCCCGCCCCGTGTGGGCCAGTGAAGATCAGTATAAAAGAGGCGATAAAAAGTATTAAATTAGTATGTTATGTGGGGACAATAGTCACGGCCCGTGGGTAGCCCAGCGCCCGACGACGTGGTGTTCGAACCATCAGGATTTGGTGTCGTTGGACAGACTCTCTGAGAGCCTCCACCCAAATAATCCACTGGCGAATCCGAGGATACCCGCAGCGAGGAGTAATTGTTGATAGCCCCACGTCGGTGCAAGCGCAGTGAAGATAAGGGGTGCGACAGCACGTCCGAGGAACGTCGTACTATTTCGAAGGCTCAGAGCTTCTGCGCGGTATTCGAGTGAAACGAACTCACTGACTTCGTCGTCGATGGAGGGTAAGACGAGGCCCCACCCCGCACCGAACACGATGCTGCTGAGGCCGATGATGACCGGTGACCCGGCAGCCCATGCTACCAGCAACCCCACTCCAACGCACCCGAATCCGAAGACGATGAGCACGTCGTCAGAGAGACGCTTCGATAGCCTGCCGGTTTGCGAAGCTGATACTGCGGACGCCGCGAGTGCCCCTGTGACGACGAACCCGATTCCAACTGGCTGGACACCGAACTCGACGACCAACAAGAACGGAAGCGCCGTGAACACGGCACCGAAGAGGAGCAGTTCTATCATGAATGCGGACCCGAACAGGAGAGTCGCTTCTCGGACGGAGAGCTCGTCGACGACGCGACGAAACGACCCGAGGCGGTGGACACCGTGTTCCATCGGTGGTTCTTCGAGGATACGGTAGGCGAGGAGTGCAACAGGGATTCCCAGAAGATACGCGAGGAACGGGGTGTTCCAGGACATCGCGGTGAGCACCCCACCGACGATGGGGAAGACTGCCGCCCCCGCCGACAATACCGCGGTATTCGCCCCGAGGACAGCACTCCGCTGAGCGCCCGCGAACGTATCCCCAATCAACGTGACGGTGGTGATGAAGATACCCGCTGCAGCAGTCCCCTGAACGATACGGAGGACGAGTGCGGTTTCGTAATTCGGAACGAACGCGATTGCGGCCCCAGCGAGACTGAACCCGAGTAAGGATGGGATGAGAACACGCCGTCGTCCGATTCGGTCTTCGAGTAACCCGATGAAGGGCGAGAGCACGATTCCCGTCACGAAGTACGTCGAGATGATGAGGCTCGCTGCTGCGTCCGTGAGTTCGAAACGCGATTGGATGACGGTGAGTCCCGGGCTAATCAACGATATTCCGAGCGGTGCGAGGAGCGTACTCGCGAAGACGACGCGGACGACGGGCGAATCCCACGGAATCGACGTGTCACGCTGTTCTCTCCCGATTCGTAGGTGTCGCCCGACAGAGAGCGACCCATCGGCCATCCTCCCTCGGCATTGGCCGTCGTCTTCGCCACCCATGATACACAATCGCTGTGTCTGACGAAATACCTGCCTGCAACGGGTGGAGACAGCGGCTACCACCACCAATTCACAGGGAATCGTGAATTTCAGAAAACACCGTCAACCGTCGATACAGCCCCACAAACCTACTATGCTGATATGAATTGTCGTTGAATAGTTATTCATGGCCATCGAGACGAGAGAGGACCTTCAGGAACACCTCCAGTGGGCAATGCAGGTGGAACTCTCGACGATTCCGACCTACCTCTACGCGATGTACTCTATCGAGGACGAGCACTCAGACCCGTACAAACTCGTTCGGAGTATCGTCGTCGAGGAGATGCTCCACACCGCCCTCGTAGCGAACCTGAACGTCGCAATCGGCGGCCAACCAGCGTTCTACGACGAAGCCGTGATGCCGTCGTATCCGATGGACCTTCCGCACCACAAACCTCCACTCCGGTTGAATCTCCAGCCGTGTAGTATCGAATTCATCGAAGGTGTCTGTATGCCAATCGAACATCCACGGCCGGTCGATGGACTTCCGGAAGACGACGACTACGAGACTATCGAGCAGTTCTACCTCGCCGTCGAACACGCCATCGAGTCCCTCGACCAGCGTGAACCGTTGTTCGAGACACCACGCGTCGCGCGGCAGATGATGGACCCATCGTACTACGCCCCCGTGGAGTTCGACGTCGAAGAGAGCGGTGGACTTCGCCCAGTCACCGACCTGGAGAGTGCGTGTCTGGCGGTGGAGACGGTCATCCATCAGGGCGAGGGACTTCGCGACGAACACTGGGCTGACCCCGGCCACCACGAGTTGACACACTACTACAAGTTCAAGCAGATAGCCGACGGAACCTACCCACTCGGGACGGTTCGACCCGTACCGACGAACCCGACCAGAGACGATTTCGACCCGGCGTTACGACCGGTCGCCGAGTTGTTCGACGCCGTGTACAGCTACACGTTCGTCCTCATGGACGAGATATATTCAACGACTGACCGGGAAGAAAAGGATGCGCTCGTGGCGAATCTGTACGTGCTCATGTCCGGTGTGCTCGGACGGATAGCCAGGTACCTCACGAGTCGCCCGGCGGCCGACGACACAGACGTACGGGCGGCCCCGACGTTCGAATTCTACCGTTTCGAAGAGCCGTCGAAGGCAGCGACGGAGATTCGAGAATTGGCGGCGGCAGTGGCCTCGAATCACGAGGAATTGGCCATCATCGAAACGCTCGTAAAACGGCTGTAATCGGCAGTTCTGCCGACGGAGTTTCTGGTCCGCACCTCGGGTCTGTTTGGTCCGTGCCTTGGTCTATTCGGACTCCATCCGACCGCCGTCCACGGCGTCTTCCAGCGCGGAGGTGAGCGTCGCTTTATCCCATGGCCGGTCGTAGCGACGCCCGTTGATGAAGAACGTCGGGGTTCCGTTGACGCCACTGCGCACGCCACTCATGAAGTCCGCCTGGATTCGGTCGTCGAACGCGTCGGTTTCGAGGGCGCGCTCGACCAATTCGACGTCGAGGCCAAGCGTGGCCGCGTAGTCGAGGAGGTTCTCGTCTTCGAGTTCGGTCTGATGTTCGTAGAGGTAGTCGTGCATCTCCCAGAACATCCCCTGTTCCGCGGCGGCCTCGGCTGCTTCTGCTGCGTGTCGGGCGTGTGGGTGCAGTCCCGAGATGGGGAAGTTTCTGAACACGAACTGCACGTCGTCACCGAGTTCGTTGAGGACATCCTTGACGATGGGGTACGCCGCCCCACAGTACGGACACTCGTAATCACCGTATTGAACGAGTGTAACCGGTGCCGTCGCCGACCCGACGACGTGGTCCTCGTCGGATACCGGCACGGTGAGTCGTGGCGAGTCGGTCACTGGTGCTTCAGCGTGACTACGTGGAAGGTGCGTTCGCCCCTCGTCACTAACCGACGCCATCACTGTGCCTCGACATCTGACGTCAACGATTCGAGCGCTGTGAGGATGCCGTCGGCACCCGGGTTGATGCCCACCGGGGAGAGGTAACTCCAGGTGATGATGCCGTCCCCGTCGACGACGAATATCGCGCGTTCAGAGATACCCTCTCGCTCACGGTAGACGCCGTAAGACCGTGCCACTTCTCCCTTCGGTTCGAAGTCCGAGAGGAGTGGGAAATGGAAGTTCCGGTCTGCGGCGAACGCGTCGTGCGACCAAACGCCATCGACCGAAATCCCGAGCAGTTGCGCGTCGTGTCGGCGGAACTCCGGCAAGAGTTCGTTGTAGACGGCCAGTTCGTCGCCACAGACGGGGCTCCAGTCGGCGGGGTAGAACACGAGAATCACGGGATTGCCGCGAAGTTCGCTCAGCGAAACCGTCTGGTCCGGTGTCGTCCGCAGTGTGAAGTCGGGCGCCTCAGCGCCGGATTCCAGATGTGATTCGGGGTATTCGTCCACTTTCGGGCCATGGTCTGAGTAGTCGTACTCGTAGTGTTTACTTGACATTCTCTCCACCCTCGTGTCATATATTGTTCGTATGTGAAAATAACAATAGCGTCGTCCCAAGCGACTGAATTTCCGGTAATTACGAACCGATAGTAATCGATTCGACAAGTACCTCTGCGGGAGCGAATTCTCGAACCGGGGGCTCCCTTTAACTGGAGCGTGCTGGCGTCGACGACGGTTCAGTACGTCCGATACGCGACGGAACCGATATCGATGCGGACGAGGACGTTCTCGGACCACGCGTCGTCTTCGACGCCGTACTTCCGGTTGATTCGTGTGTTCGCCGCCTGAATCTCGTCGTCGTCTTCGACGATAGTCGCCGTCCCTCGAACCGTGACCATCCACTCCGGAATCCCGTCCGTGTCGTGTTCCATCGAGAGCGACACACGCGGGTTCTTTCGGATGTTGGCGAGTTTCTGACCAGTCGTCAGTATCTCGATGACACCGTCTTCGTACCGGTACCAGAGCGGCGCGGAGTGCGGTCTATCGTCGACGCTCGTCGCCAGATGGGCGACGACAGGGTCGCCCGTGAGGAGTTCCTCCACCTCCGATGGAATCTCACCCTCCACTCGTTGCAGTTCCATACTGAATTGACACGTCCTCTCGGGCCAAAAGCCTATACGACGACGTGTTTCGGTTCGTGACACTCACTTCGAAGACGAGAACACACGCTCGAATCAGGCGCTTCACTGCGGGACTTTCGGAGTCTCTCACCCCCGGCGTTCTGCCCGCTTCGCACCTCGTGAACCGGGGAGGCCGAGAGTGGCCTTCGACCCAGTCATGGCGCTAAACCCGAGGATGAGGGCGAACGCGACTGCCCCGATGGCCGTTTGGACCATCGACCCTCCCGTTCCCAGAACGATGCCGCTTGCCGGAACGCCGAATGGGACTCCTTCGACGACGACGCCAACGAGGATACCGACGACCAACCAACTGACCGAGACGACTGCGATACCGATTGCTGGAATCTGTCGTTGCCGGGCGGGCGTCTCGAAGTCGTCGCGCTGCGCTAAGATGTCTGTGTAGAGTAGCTCTGCCGCTTCGAACCGTGGATACAGGACGTACAGGAGTATCGGCCCGAGGATTGCTGCGGCGAGGAAGTTGTTGAGCGTGATGATGATGGCGAACACGGAAAACGGGAACAGTCCCAGCAGGTCGACACCCCACGAAATTATCGTCGCAGTCGTCGCGGCGGCCACGAACGAGATGACGCCGTATTCGACGAGTTGGGAAACCGAGCGCATCTTGGGTTTCTCACCGGACGAAAGCCGTCCGAGGTTCCCCCAGAGTTTGTACGCGACGAACGCGCTGAAGAAGTTCCCGACGAACCCGAAGGTGCTCCCGGCGGTGAGTGTCCCCCCGAACGCGTCGCTGAACAGGTTTCCAAAGCCCGCCCCCCACGCCGCTGCCGGGCCGAACAGCAGTCCAAGCACGACGGGGAGGACGTTCGCCGGGCGAATCTCGGTAAACCCGGGAACGATGGCGAATCCTTTGAACGGAATCAGCCCAGTCATGTAGACGGCCGTGATGACTGCCGTGAGTGCCACCATCCGCCCATCTCGCCACATCGTGAACACCTCTCTCATGTCGACTCTGAGGTCCTAGACGACTGCTAGCACGATATTTATGCGTGCTATTACGGGACCATTCTGCAGAATGTCCGAAACGGATGGAGTTCGAAGCTCACCCGTAGCCGACGGCGAGGGTTCTCGGTTGCGTTTCAGGCGACTGCGGGACGACGGTCCGAGGTCCGCTCGTCTCCAAACAGGTTCGTCGTGAGCTTTCGCTCCGCTGCGCGTAGATGCTGCATGTAGGTCGATTGGCAGACGCCCATCATCGCGGCGACGTCCTCTCCGCTATGTTCTCGTGGCCACTCGAAGTAGCCCGCGAGGTGCGCCGTTCGTAACGCCTCCAGTTGACGGTCGGTCAGGTCGGCTTGGAGTTCACCACGGAACCCTTCGGCGGTATCGATGGTGGGTTCTCGCTCCTGGCGGCCGACGAGTTCGCACGAGTCGAATCGACTACTGAGCGCTTCCACGACTGGCAGCACGTCGTTGCCGACGGGAGTGTCGATGATTATCTCCCCGTCACCGGTGTCGCTCTCGACGTGCAGTGCTTCGAGCGTCGCGCCGTGACACGCGAGCGTGTCTGCGAGCGTGTCGGAGGCGACGAAGCGCAGCAGACACGCACCGTCGGCCGCCGAGACGAGTGTCGGGTCGCTGAAGTTGGAGATGGACGCCGCCGCCGCCATCGCCGTCTCGGCGTCCACGTCGTCGACTTTGAGGAAGACGATACGTTGGCCGTTTCCGTCTGTCGTGGTCCGCGTGAGGTGGACGTCAGACTCCGTTGCCGCAGCGAGTTCGAACGGTGGTGCATCCGCGTCTTCGATGGCGAAGGTGAGTTCGGTGACTCTGTCGTCGACCAGTTCCCGACGTCGCTCTGCGGCGTTGATGGCACTTCCGATGGTGTCTCCGAGTTCGGTCCGAAGTTCGTGGTCGATAATCTCGAAGAGTTTCGATGACTCGGTGACGACGACGAGTGCACCGTAGTTCCGGTCTCTGTAGGAGAGCGGGACGACACCGACGGTATCGCCAGTAATGTCGTCGTTCGAGAGGGCCGTCACCTGCTCGGAGACCATCGTTCGGCCGTGGTCGACGGCCGCCGTGAGGGTTGAAATCGCCTCCTCTGTATCTTCCAGTATCGCGTCGATGGCCGTCTCGTCACCGGTCACGTAGCGCGTCCTGAGCCTGCCGCTCGCGGTTCTATCGACGACGGCGGTAGAGACGACCCACGGGTCGCTCACGAACCGTTCGGAGACTGTCTCTTCGAGCGTCTCCCGCTTCGTGGTCGTCACGACCCGCCGGTTCACGTCGCGGAGGAGTTCGTTCATCCGGTTGAGACGGCCGAGTCGTTCGTTTTGGTCTTCGATGCGGAGTTGACGCTCCTTGCGGTCGGTCACGTCGGTATCGACGGCGACGAAGTGTTCTATCTCGCCACCGTCGGTCACCGGCGCGATGGTCGTATCGACCCACCGGAACTCCCCGCTCGCGTTCTCGTTGATAATCTCACCGTCCCACACGTCGCCGTCGCAAATCGTCGCCCACATCTCCTCGTAAAACGACTGGTCGTGTTCGCCCGACTTCCAGAGACGCGGGTTCTCACCGACCACCTCGTCGGGTTCGTATCCCGTGACCGACTCGATTGCCGGGTTGGCGTACGTGATGGTCCCGTCGGGGTCGGTGACGAATATCCCGTGGCCAGCGTGTTCGACCGCTTTCTTGAAGATAGTGAGTTCCTCGTTCGTGTCCTGGAGTTCCCGCTTGATGCGGTGTTCTTCGTGGACGTACCGGTCGAGATAATGTATCGTGAGAATCGCGAGGCCACTCACGACGAGTCCGGGGAGTTCTTCGAGGCCGGTTCCTGTCGTCCCCGCCACCGTCAGCACCTGTCTGGCGGCCATGAACGCCAGCAACACGGTGAAGAAGCCGAACCGCCGGTCTCCACTGCGCTTCAGTAAGACGAGTGAGTACCCGACACCAGCGATTCTGAGGAGAATCGAGGCCAGGATGATGCCGTTCATCGGAGACACCCCCGGTGGAGTATGTCAGGTCGTCGTCTCCCCGATGGTTGCTTCATGGGTGGCGCTAGGAAACTCGCAGGTGTATATCCCCCTGTAGTCTTCAGAAGTTGGGAATCTGTGTTCTCAGGCCTTCTTCGACGGTTCCAAACTATATGGGTAGTCGAATAACCCCCCTTTCGTCCCGCTCGGCAGGGGGCAAACAGTATCGGTAGTACGCTCACCGGGGTGGGGTGTGTAGAGTTACGTGTATGATTCCACGAACGCAGTCCTCGGTCGGTGGACGGCCGGGCATGGGCGGGGGAGAACGATGAGCGTCGACGACGACGCCACTCCGGGCATCCCGTCGGTCGATATCGACCACCAGCAGTACGACGACATGGTCGATGCAGAGGCCGACGACCCAGAGGAGATACTGGCTGAAGTGGAGTTCGACACCGACCTCGGGGTGGCGATGGCCGAAGACGCAAAGCGCGTCTCCCGAGGCGAACTCTCCGGAGACGAATACTGGGACAAGTACGACGCGGCGGCAGAAGCCGAGTTCGGTGACGACTACCGAAACACGCCGAACCCGGCAATCGACCGCGACGAACAGACGGTCTCTTCGG
Organism: Haloferax sp. YSSS75; assembly: GCF_046764215.1. GTDB lineage: Archaea > Halobacteriota > Halobacteria > Halobacteriales > Haloferacaceae > Haloferax. The sequence goes on along the minus strand of NZ_CP177207.1, from coordinate 425,060 downwards.
AGAAAGCGGAGTCGCTCGGCTGTTCCGTCGGGTCGATGTGCGACGTGGCGTCCCAACTCGACGACGAGGCGGCCGACGCCGAGGATTCGTCGCGCTGGGGGATGGTCATCGACCTCCAGAAGTGTGTCGGGTGTGATTCGTGTACGGTCGCGTGTAAGGCCGAGAATCGCACCCCGCCAGGCGTCTCGTACAACGTCGTGATGGAGGAAGAACACGGTGAGTTCCCGGACGTCTCCCGAACGAACGTTCCACGACCCTGTATGCAGTGTGAGAACCCTCCCTGTGTGCAGGTCTGCCCGGTCAGTGCGACCTACAAGATGGAAAACGGCGTCGTCAACATCGACTACGACCGCTGTATCGGGTGTCGGTACTGTATGATCGGGTGCCCGTACGGCGCTCGCTACTTCGACTTCGGCGACAACTACGACGACGAAGTCGAGGGGTCTGGCGAAGTCACAAGCCCCGAGTACAAAGTCGACCGGGGTGACCGCGAACCCGGCAAGTCACCGATTGGCAACGTCAGAAAGTGCAGTTTCTGTACGCACCGACTCGAACGCGGCGAAGAACCCGCGTGCGTGGAAACGTGTGTCGGTGACGCCCGAAACATGGGCGACTTAGACGACCCGGACAGCGACGTCGCCGAGATGGCCGAGTCGAGTCGAGCGTTCCAACTGAAAGAGAGCGAGGGCACCGACCCGAACGTCTACTACCTCAAATAGAACCATGGCAACCAAACACAGTTCATTCGACTACGACCCCGGATTCATCGACGGCCGACTCCGCGTGGTCTGGTACGGCTTTCTCGCCGTGTTGCTCGCCGTCGGAGGCTACGCGATGTGGCTTCGTATCGACAGCGGCATGGCGAGTACGAACCTCACGAGCGTGACGCCCTGGGGCGCGTGGGTGGCGTTCTACATCTACTTCGTCGGCCTCTCCGCCGGGGCGTTCCTCGTGAGCACGCTCGCGAACGTCTTCGAGATGGACGGCATGCATCGCATCGACCGAGACGCCCTCTTTGCGGCCATCATCAGCATGGCCGTCGCACTCCTGTTCGTCTGGACCGACCTCGGTCGGATGGACCGGATGTACTTCCCGTTCTTCTGGCGGCAACTCACGTCCGCACTCTCGTGGGAAGTCCACGCCTACGTCGCGTACATCGCGGTGTTGGTCACGGAACTGTATCTCTCGATGCGTATCGACCTAGCACGCGTCGCCGAACAGGACGATGGCTGGCGTGGCCGCCTCTGCGGCCTCCTGACGCTCGGCCGTCGCAGCACCGACGAGGACGCCCACGCGACGGATAGAAAGTGGCTCAAACGCGTCGGGACGCTCGGCATCCCGCTTGCCATCTTCCTCGTCCACGGTGGGACCGGCGTGCTCTTCGCCGTCGCGAAGGCGCGGCCATACTGGAACAGCGGTCTGTTCCCCATCATCTTCGTCATCTCCGCAGTCGTCTCCGGGACGGCGCTGGTGGCGATGCTCTACGTCCTTCGGACGCGCCTGTTCGACGGTGAATCAGTCGACCCGGATATCCTCGACCGACTCGGGTCGCTGTTGGCGGCGTTCATCCTCACCGACGTCGCGTTGACGGCCATCGACGCGCTCATCGCGCTCGTCAGTCTCCACCCCCACGAAGTCGAGACGTGGCACATCGTCCTCTTCGGCGAGATGTCCTGGTCGTTCTGGTGGTTCATGGTCGGATTCGGATGGTTGTTCCCACTCGTCGTGTTGAGCAACCGCTCGTGGCGTCGCAGCCCGTGGCCGATTGTGGCCGCCGGATTGAGCGTCGTCGTCGGCATCGTCGCCGTCCGGTTCAACATCGTCGTCCCACCGCAGATTCTCCCCGTGATGGACGGCCTCCCGCACGGGTCGTACTTCCCGACGGTGACCGAATGGCTGACGAGTGCCGGTATGGTCGCCGTCGGCCTGCTGCTGTACACCCTCGGTGCAGAATTCCTCCCGCTTACCCCTCTGGAAGGTGACCACGAATGAGTTCGAACACGCAAGACACCTCCGATAGTACCGCCCCCGACGACGCAGACGACGGCCTCTCGGTCTCACGCCGAGACTTCGTGAAAGCAGTCGGGACCATCGGCGTCGTCGCCGGTGCCAGTAGCACGACTGTCGACCTCGACACGAACGACCTCTGGACCGACGACGAACAACACTACGTCGGCAACGACATCGGCGACTACGACGCCTCCGACGTCATCCACACGACCTGTGGACAGTGCAACACGTTCTGTCCCATCAAAGTCCGCATCGACGACGGTGGCGCGCCCGGAGAGTACAGTTCTCTCGTGCGCAAACTCGCGGGGAACCCGTACTCGTTCCTCAACACGCAACCGTTCGGTCAGGTCCCCTACGAGAGCGACCCGAACGAGGTTGCGACCGGTGACGTCGAAGGCAGTGGTGACGTCGAGGGTGACCGGTGGTCGCTCTCCGGCGGCCGGATGTGCCTGAAAGGACAGGCCGGCATCCAGACTGCCTACGACACCTACCGCGTCCGCAAACCGATGAAACGCGTCGGTCCGCGCGGAAGCGGCGAGTGGCAGACAATCTCGTGGGACCAGGCAATCGAAGAAATCGTCGAAGGAGACGACCAACTCGGCCACGCAGGCATCCGAGAGATGTGGGGCCACGCGCCCAAAGACGCGGTGATGGCCGACTGGAACGCAGTCGAGTCGGGCGAGATGACGAAAGACGCCTTCGACGAGAAGTGGGACGACGTGCTCATCGACACGGAACATCCTGACCTCGGCCCGAAGGCCAACCAAATCGTCGACGTGGGCGGATTCCGCCGGAACTTCATCCGCAAACGCATGTGGGCACAGGGCCTCGGGTCGGTCAACAGCGTCCACCACGCCGGGACCTGTGGCTTCTCCAGCGTCATGGGGAACGTCCGGTCGTACGGTGCGAAGAAGAAGCGCCAGTACGCAGACATCGAGAACTGTGAGTATCTGCTCGTCTGGGGGACGAACCCCATGGTGGCGAACAAGGGTCCGACGTGGTTGGCCCCGAAACTCACCAACGCAATCCAGGACGGGATGCGGATGGACGTGGTCGACCCCCGTCTCTCGAAGTCCGCAGAGAAAGCCGAGAAGTGGGTCCCAGTAGACCCCGGTTCCGACGCCGCGTTGGCACTCGGGATGGCGCGCTGGATTCTGGAACACGACAGACACGACACGCAGTATCTGTCGAACCCGGCCCGCCCCGCCGCCGCGAACGATGACGAACCGACGTGGAGTGACGCGACGCACCTCGTCCGCGTCGACGCCGAAGCGGGGCCGAAGGCACGCGCAGGTGCCCTCGGACTCGTCCCCGAAGGCGACGACGCGGCAGGCGACGCCGTCGTGCTCGACGCCCAGACTGGAGAGCCACGACCCGCCAGCGAAGTGGAGTCGGGCGTCCTCGACGTCGACGTCACTATCGACGGCGAGCGACTGCGCAGCGTCTGGAGTCTCTACCGCGAACGCGTCTTCGAACACTCGGTCGAAGAGTACGCCGACATGGCGGGCGTCGCGGTAGAGACCATCGAAGAGGTTGCCGACGAGTTCACGAGTCACGGCAAATCCGCCGCTATCATGGCGTACCGTGGCCCGGCGAAACACACCAACGGGTTCTACAACACCCGCGCGATTGCCACGCTCCAGCACCTCATCGGCAACTACGACTGGAAGGGCGGCCAGATTACGCCGTACGCTGGCTACAACTCCATGGGTGGCCGCTACCAACTCGGCGCGGTTCCAAACGGCCGCAAACCGTGGGGCATCCCGCTCGCTCGCGGTGGCGTCAACTACGAGGACACCTCGCTGTTCGAGCGTGACGGTGGCTACCCGGCAAAGCGTCCGTGGTTCCCCGTCTCGCCGCCGTATCAGGCGCAGGAACTCTACGGGTCTGCCAAAGACGAGTATCCGTACTCCGTCGAAGCGCTGTTCATCCGGCCGTACTCTAACAACCACGTGATGTCGGTCGGTGGCGGTGACAAGATACCCGAGATTCTCGCGGACGACGACATCATCCCGCTCGTCGTCGCCTCCGACACCGTCATCGGCGAGACGAGCAAGTACGCCGACTACATCCTCCCGGAACCGACCTATCTCGAACGCTGGGAGAACTTCGGCACGTACCCGAACAAACGCCTCGCAGACGAGAAGATTAGCCAACCGGCAGTCAGCGTCGTCCCCGACGCTCGTCCCTTCGAGGACGTGCTCATCGACATCTGGAAGCGCATGGACTTCCCCGGTGTGGGCGAGGAGTCGATTCCGGACGCCGACGGGAACCGCTGGCCACTCCACAAAGCAGAGGACTTCTACGTGAAGCTCGCGGCGAACATCGCGTACGACCGAGAGCCAGTCGCAGACGCCTCCGACGAAGAACTCGAGATATTCCGCGAGTCCCACGAGAAGGGACTCGGCGACCAGTTCGACATCGAGACGTGGAAGAACGCCGTCAAACCCGCGGAGTGGCGGAAAGTCGTCACCGTGCTCAACCGTGGCGGCCGATTCGAAGAACCCACCGAAAACTACGCCGACGACTACGCCGAACACGGGTACGATTACCCGCACGCAGAACGCGCTGGCGAGGCGTCGAACGCGTACGACGGCGACCACATGCGGTACAAACTCGGTGCGCAGGTCAACTTCTACAGCGAAGTCGTCCCGCGCGGAAAGCACTCTTTCACCGGCGAACGGTTCGACCCGCTGCCGAAACTCGAAGACGTCGAACACTACGACGGGAGCGTGCAGGTCGGTGTTCGGAGTTCACACGAGGGGGACAGACCGCTGCAACTCATCAACTGGAAGCCTCGGACGCAGGGGATGCACCGGACGACGAACTCCCCGTGGCTCCGTGAGACGCGCCCCGAGAACCCGCTGTGGATACACCCCGAGGACGCCGACGAACGAGGCATCGAAAACGGTGACGAGATTCGCATCGACGCCGGCCGCCGCACCGTCGACGGTGTCGCGATGGTCACGCAGGGTATCCGTCCCGGCGTAGTCGGTGCGATGTGGGGATGGGGCCGTGAGGCCAACGGTGCCGTCTCGGAGACAGTCGACGGCGAGACGAGACCCGTCGCCGGCGAGTACGGCCACACGCCGTACCAGTTCGACGAACCGATGACCGACGATGCTGGCCTCGCAAAAGGCCGCGATGCCGGGTTCGCCATCAACCACCTCCAACCCCTCGACAAGGTGATGGGCGACGTCGGGATGAGTGACCTCGTCGGCGGCAGTAACGCGCAGTACGACGCCTACGTCGAAGTCGAGCGAATCGATGGAGGTGGCCACTGATGGAACCACTCGACGACGACGTTACTCCGGCGGCGTTCGCTCGCTCTCGGGCGCAGGTCTACGACCTCTTTGCCGCCGTCTTCGACGGGGACATGGCGGTGCTGTCGGCCGCGATAGACGACAACGCGTTCGAGCGCCTCGAAGAGACACTCCCCGCGGACGTCGACTGTGACGCACTCGACCAGTCCTTCGACGCGGAGGCACTCTCGTTCGCCTACGACAACCTGTTCGTCGTCCCCGGCGAGCACTACGTCCCACCGTTCGCGTCGGCACACGCCACGGACCCGTCGAAACCGTTCGAATCTCCGTCGGCGTATCACGACGTCGGTACGGCGGGCGAGTTCCTCGGCCAACCCGCGGCAAACGTCTCTCACCTGTACGCACAGGTTGGCTTCGAACCGGAACGAGGCGATGCGATTCCCGACCACGTCGCGGCGATACTGGAGTTTCAGGCGGTGCTATGTCAGACCGAAGCGGACCAACGTGCGGCGGGTGACGACGTCGCTGACCTCCTCGAACTGCAGCGGTCGGGCTACTCGTCGCTGGCGTGGTTAGACGAGTTCGACGACGCAGTCGCCGAGCGAGACACTGCTGTCGGTGTGTTCGCGACGCTTACCAGACTCGTCCGGACCTTCGTCGCGTGGGACGCCACGAGAGCGGCCACTTCCGCGACGGAATCTGAGTCCACGATGGCGACGGACGACGCAGATAGCGACCCACTCGGCGCGACGACTCCCCGGCAACAGACCACCCAATCGCTCACCACCTCCACCGATGACGACAGATAACTCCACCATCGTCGACGCCCTTCGAGACGTTACCGACCCGGACCTCGACGAGGACATCGTCTCGTCGGGACTCGTCACAGACGTCAGTCTCGACGCCGAGACGGCGCGCGTCGAACTCGGATTGAACGCGCCCCACGCACCAACTGAGTCAGCTATCGCGGACGACGTTCGCGACACGATTCGGTCACTCGGCTTGACACCCGACCTGCGAGTCGCCGAAGCGACGCACAACGACGACGTGTTCCCCAACGTGACGAACGTCGTCGCCGTCGCGTCCGGCAAAGGTGGCGTCGGAAAGTCCACCGTCGCGACCAACCTCGCGGTCGGACTCGCTGACAGAGGGGCACGCGTCGGCATTCTCGACGCCGACGTGTACGGACCGAACGTCCCTCGGATGCTCGACGTGGACGAGGAACCGGTCGTCGACCACGACGGCGAGACTGACGAAATCATTCCGCCGGTGTCACACGGGGTGTCGGTCATGAGTGTGGGCCTCCTCGTCGGCGAAGACGAACCGGTCGCCTGGCGGGGGGCGATGGCCCACAACGTGCTGTCGAACCTCTTCGACGACGTCGCGTGGGGGCCACTCGACTACCTCGTAGTCGACCTTCCACCGGGAACCGGTGACGTACAGATGACCATCCTTCAGGGCCTTCCGGTCACCGGGGCCGTCGTCGTGACGACGCCACAGGGGGTCGCAACCGACGATACCCGCCGTGCGATGCGCATGTTCGCCGAGTACCAAACCTCGGTGCTCGGTGTCGTCGAGAACATGTCCGGGTTCGTCTGTCCCGACTGTGGCGGGTCCCACGACGTGTTCGGCGACGGCGGTGGTCGGGAACTCGCCGCCGGCGTCGACGTACCGTACCTCGGTGACATTCCGTTGGACCCGGCGGTTCGAGACGCAAGCGACGACGGCCGACCGGCCGTCTTGACCGACGAAGTCGCTGGCGAGGCGTTCCGTAACCTCACGGGACGCGTCGCAGATAGCGTCGGGCAACTCAACCGCTGGCGACGTGCCAACAGCGACGAGCGACGCTCTTCAGCCCGTTAGACACCCTCTGACGACGTCGACGAACTCTGTTCGTCGGCCCGCCGGACGCAAACCGGCACCGTCGCGAGTGGTGTGAGCGTAGCGAGACCACCCACAGTCACGTTGCGTCTCTGTGTGGGTGTGTCTTATCCCGTCGGACTTTCTCCTCTGTCGACGTCCGTGGGTTCGGTCTGTTCACCGGAACTGCTGTCGCCGGGTTCGACGTCGGGAAGCACCGCAGGCCCGACGCTGGGTTCGACGTGTGCGAACCGTGGCACGATTTGGGTTACGAACTCGACGACGACGACCATCAGCAGTGGGCCCATGAAGATGCCGTACCACCCGAAGAGGACCGGTCCGAGAAGGTACGCGAACATGACGAGGGCCATGTGGTACGACTTCCCCGACAGGTACGGGCGGATGTACGTCCGGACGACGTTGTCGAAGACGAGCACCATCGAGGCGAAAAAGAGAGCGGGAATCCAGAGTAACTGGACGTCGATGGTGGCCGCTTGGACTGCCATGATGCCGACGATGAACACGTAGACTATCGACCGACCGACGAGTGGGATGAGGGTGAAGACGCCAGTGACGACGGCGAGTAACATCGCGTACGGGATACGGACTCCAGCAGGTGCGAGGAGATTGAACAGCGAGTAGATGATGGCGGACAGGATGATGACGACGAAGATGGTGAGTGTGTATCCGAAGTACACCGACGTCAGACCCTGGTCGACGCTTCGGAGGTACGCGACGCTCAGTGATTCCGAACCGAAGACGTTGGCTTCGAACCACCGGGACAATCGCCCGTCTTCGACGAGCAAGAAGAACGCGAAGATGAGAGAGAGGAACGCGTTGAAGAGCGTCGTCGTGAACACACCCAGAATCCCGCCGAACTGGTTGACGAACGTCGCGTACGTCGGGTCTGAAACGAGGACGACGGCGAGTTCGATGGGGTCCGAGGGAAGCGTGGTGACTGGAACTTGAAGTCGATTGAGAACCTCTGTTGCGAGGTCAGACGAGAGGATTTGGAGTGCCTGGTTCAACGCGACACCAAGAAACAGGACGACGAATAGCAGTATCGGGACGAGGATGAACGCCAGCGTCATCGTGGCAGCAATCGTCCACGACGAGACGTATCGTTGCAGGCGGCGTGTAATGGGCCGACTGACGTAGTACGTGAACACCCCGAAGACGACCCATCCGACGTATCGATAGCCAATCCACACGAGGATACCGAGTAATACCAGCCCGAACGCACCCCACCACAGACGTGAGCGTGAGAGGGACCCATCCTCGACGTTCGCCCCGAGCCTCTCAGTTCCCATAGACGACGTAGGTGAGAAGACGGATTAACGATTATTCACGCTTCCTAACCGCTCTGGCCGTGGGTCCGACCGAACGCAGATTCAGAGGGGAGCATTCAGGTTCGAGACGCGAGCAACACCCGTGCTAACAGCGGAACGTCACGCACGTGCAACAGTTTCATCAGATACCGGACACTCCCGTCGTCTGCCTTGGCCAACTCGTCGGCGTCGATTCGGCGGAGGTCACGGACGAACGTGTCCAGTCGGTCGTTTGGCGCCTGATAGAGGACGCGACTGACGAGCAGTCGAATCCGCATCTCGGGTGCCACCTCGCTGTGCCACAGGTCGTCGTACCCCGAGAGGTTCGCCGCCGACGTGTCGACCTCGTTGGCGATGAAACAGTGGTCGGCCGTTATCGCCGCGGCACGCCCGGATTTCATACAGGCGTGGATGCCCTCGCCCCACACCGGGTCCACGGTGGGGGCCGTATCACCGATAGCCATGAAGTTGTCCGCGCTCAGTCGTTCCGGCATCTGGAGGTGAGCAGACCCTCGGTGGTGCCGGCCATCGATTCGCTCGGCAGCATCGAATCGAGGGTCCGTGTCGAGCCAGTACTGGAGGTACTCGTCGATACGCATCCCGTCTCTCGCGTACCGCCTGTGGGCGTCGTTCTGGAGATAACAGAGACCGACTTTCGCCGTCTCGTCGCCGGTGTGGAAAATCCACGAGTAGCCACCGGGTGCGATGTCGTGGTCGAGACGGAGCATCATCGCATCGGTGATATCGGCGTACCCGGGGTGGTCGAGGTGGACACCGTCCATCTCGTACTCGATGGCGACAGCCTGTTTGTCTCGTTCGAGGGTGGTCACGCCGAGTTGTTTCGAAAGGACCGCCGCCGGTCCCGTCGCATCGACGACGATATCGCCGTAGACCGTCTCACCACCGCTGAACTGGACGCCAACGAGTTCGCCGTCCTCGACGAGTGGCTTGTTGACCCGTGCACCGAAACGGTAGGTCGCGCCCTCTCGTTTACCATCCGCCACGAGGAACCGTTTGAACTCGCCGAAGTCGAGCACTGCACCCGGTTGGTACTGGGCGAAGTGGTCGTTCGGTGATTCGATGACGACGTCGTCGGTGAAGTTCATGACCACGTCGTCGGGAATGCCGAACGACGAGAGCATCGGTGGGAACGTCCCCCCGGTCGATTTGTTACTCTGGCGGGGGAACTCGTCTTCGGACTCTGCTTCGAGGACGACGACGTCGTACCCTCGCGTCGCGAGGTCGCGGGCACACTGTGCACCTGCCGGGCCTGCACCAGCGATGACGACGTCGAAGTGGTCGGATTTCGTCTGGGGCATCGGTCACGCTCGTATCTTGGTTTCTCCCGTCAGCGTTCGTGGGTATCTGTGCTCTCGTTGAAATATCGACGAGAAGGGAATTGAAAGTATCGACGGTGGGGCGGAACTGCGCCGGAGAATTCGTGGCTACACGTATACATAGGAAACTGCTGTTTCTTAGAAATTGAATTAGTGTTACGTCAATACTGCCGTAATATGTGACTGTTTGTCATCCCTGTAACTCCGGTGGTTGTCGCTTGCAGATACAAATTCTCACATCCGAGCGAGATACGACGAGAGCCACTCCGGTGTCACCTCGTCGAACGACATCGTCGACCCGTCGTGTTCAGACGCGAACGACTCCGCTTCGTCTGCATCGGAAAACGGGTGGAGGTCTTTCCCCATCCCTCCGTTGACGTCGCTGTCGACGACGTAGGTCATCTCGGTGGCATCACCGAACGTGTCCGCACCGGTGTGCGTCGAGATGAACGTCTTCCCCGACTCTTCGCGGAGTTCGTAGTCGACGCTGGAGTAGTCAGTCACGTAGATAACGACGGCTTCCCAACCCTCCCGCTGTCTGTCGAAGTGGTACGGGAACAGCCCCATACTCAGGGTGTGGAACCACGCTGGGTTGTCGTGGCCGTCGGGTGCGTGGTCACGGTAGAATATCTGGCCGTTCGGGCCGAAGTGTTCTCCGATTATCATCCCCCCGTTGTCGTCTTGCTTGCCGCCCGAGAGGTCGATTGGGTCGGGTATCGGTTCGTCGTTCGACCCGCCGCCGCCGAGGCACCCAGCGACCCCGGCGACGGCACCGACGCCGACGGCTTTGAGCAGATTCCGACGGGTGCGATGTGTCTCGGTAGTCGACTCGGTGGTCGTCGGTCGGTCGGTTCGTGGTCGGTTGGTCGTCGGTCCGTCGGTCTGTGATTCGTGTGTCGGGTTGGATGCAGTGTGTCTGGTCATCGTCGTCGTCAGAGACTCCGTCGGCGAATCAACCGCGTGGCGATTCCGACAGGAACGACGACCCACACCAGCGCACTGGCGAGGAGGACTGCCGTCGAGAGGTCGGTATCGGCGACGACTGCTGCCATCCCGCTTCCGGTGGAGTCGATACCGGAGAGGACGAAGACGCGGAAGATGTCGATTGGATTCGCGAGCACGAGGCCCGTGAGTGCGATACTCGGGAGGTCGAACGCAGCGACGAGGCCCAGTGCTGCGAGGTCGTGACCGAAGACTAACCAGACCCACACGAGGAGTGCGATTCCGAGCGCGTGGGTCTTCTCTGCGGCCACGGTGGAGACGAGGACGCTGATAGCGAGGAACGCGAGTCCCAGTGCGACGGCGCCGAACAGAACGTCCGCGTACAGGCCCCAGGGGACGACGTCGACACGGAGATAGAGTGCTACTCCTCCGAGACCGAAGCCGATAGCGGTCGCGCCAGCGAGCGACGCCGCACGGCCGAGGAACGCCCCGACGACGACTTTTCCCCGAGAGACCGGGAGCGCGAACACCATGTCGAGCCATCCGGTCTCTTCCGCACCCACGATGGTGTCGTATCCGTAGACCAACGCCGCGAGCGGGACGAGATACGTCGCCAGCGACGCGAGACTCACGATGACGGCATCGACCCGGACCGGTCCGGGTGACGACCCGCCGAACCCGACGACGAGCAGCGAGAGGAGACCGAACAGGGCCGTCAGCGCGAGCGTCCACCGACTCCGGAGTGAGAGTCGGTACTCTAACTGCGCAATCGTGAGGACCTGTCTGTCGAACGGGAACGCCGCCCGACTCGATGTCTCTGACGCGCCGTCGAACGCCGCCATCACACCACCGTCGGTTTCGCTCGGTGTCGGTGTCTGGTCGTCGCTCATGCGCGTTCACCTCCCGTCGCCGACTCTCCAGACTCGGCAACTGCTCGCAGTTGCGTCGTGTTTTCTGCCTGTTCGACGTTCGAGAGTATCTGCTCGAAGACGCGTTCCAGACCGGGTTCACGAACGTCGTACCCGTCGATGGGGATGGCCTCGGTGAGTTCGGTCAGGAAGGCCGGAACGTCGTCGGGGTGGCAGTCGACGAAGACGACGTCTCCGTCGTGGTCAGTCGCGTGAATCGATCCGCTGTTGGCAGTTGCGATAGCCTGAACGCTGTCGAGAGACGAGGCGTCGCCGAGGCGGAGGCGCACACGAACGTCGTCGGTCACCTCTCGCCGCAACTCGTCGATGTCACCGACGGCACGGAGTCGCCCGTCGTGGAGGATGGCTACCCGTTCGCAGAGCGATTCGATTTCCGAGAGGACGTGCGAGGAGATGACCACCGTGAGGTCAGACTGGGCGTCGAGACGCTCGATGACGCGGTGGAAGTCGGCGACTCCTCGGGGGTCGAGTCCTGCCGTCGGTTCGTCTAACAACAGGATACGAGGGCGAGAGAGCAACGCGGCGGCCAACCCGAGTCGCCGGGTCATCCCGTTCGAATAGCCCCCGACCCGTCTGTCTGCCGCGTCCGAGAGTCCGACCACCGAGAGGACGGCGTCGATTCGCCCCGCTGCGTCAGATACGTCGTGCATTCGGGCGTGGAACTCCAGTACTTCTCGCCCGGTGAGCGACGAGGGGAATCCGGCGTGCTCGGGCAGATAGCCGACGATGCTCCGAAGTGACGGCCCGGCGGTGGACACGTCGGTGCCGGCTACCGACACCGTCCCGTCGTCCGGTCGGATGTGACCGACGAGGAGTTTGAACAGCGTCGACTTGCCCGCCCCGTTCGTTCCGAGGAGGCCGAACGTCGACCCCGATTCGACGGCGAGGGAGAGTCCGTCGAGTGCCGTTATCTCGCTGTACTTCTTCGTCACGCCGGTGACCTCAATCGCGTTCATAGTATCGTTTCCATTCGTCGTGGGGTGAGTTGGTCAGTGGGTGGTGGTCGACGATGCCGGGAACGTCGATGACGGGGAACGAACTCTCGGCCAGTCTGAGGGCGTCGAACGCTGGACTCGACGCGAAGACGGCCGCCTGTGGGTGTTCGTACGTCAGTCGTTCGACGAGGCCCGCGGGTCTGTGCCGGATATCGTTGACGCCGTCGTTGTCGACGTCGGAGTCTCGCACGTCGGACCAGTAGTTCCCACGCGCACTCCCGTTCCACTCCATGAGTTCGCCGACGAGGGCGCGAACCTGTTCGTCGTTGTTGATGAAACTGTTCTCGGAGACGTTCTCGCTGATGCTTCCTGCGGTGAAGTAGACGCCGACCCGGTTTTCGAGGAAGAGGTTCCCGCGTATCGAATTGTTGACCGAGTTGAACACGAACATCCCGTTTTTGTTACCGACGACTTCGTTCCCTTCGACCACCGAGTGGTCGATTCGCTTCAGGAAGATGCCGTGGCCACTCGTCCCGGTGTTGTTCACCGCGACGTTTCCGACGACGTCGATTCGCTCCGAGAGCATCACGGCGTACCCCGCGTCGTTGTCGAACGCGACGTTGTCCACGAGGGTACAGTCGTCGGAGTACATGTAGTGGACGCCGTACCGAAGGTCCCACAGCGTGTTGTTCCGTGCAGTCACGCCGGACGCCCACGAGTAGTAGACACCGTCTCGTGCGTCCGTGATTCGGTTGTCGACGATAGTCGCGTCGTCGGACTTCCAGACCTGAATGCCGTTCCCACGGTACGACCGGGGTTCGATTTCGTCACGTCCGACGATGGTGTTGTTCTCGATGTGGACGCCGGTGACGCCGTTGAGCCAGATACCGAACGTCGCGTCGGTGACGCGACTGTCCCGTATCGTCACGTCCGTCCCGTTGACCCAGATGCCGGCGTCGTTTTCTGCCGTGTCGTAGCCACCGTTGTACACCCACACGCGTTGGAGCGTGACGTCGTCTCCGTGGATGGTGAGGACGTCTCCAGTCCCGTTGCCGTCGATTCGAGCGGTGTGGCCCGGTGTCCCGACCAGCGTGATGTTCGAGGTGTTGACGACGACGCGTTCGTCGAACTCACCGCTGAGCCGAATCCGGTCGCCCGGCTCAGCAGCGTCGACGGCCGCCTGTAGCGACGTGTACGTCTGGCTTCCGATAGTCGCCGTGCCTTCGTCTGTCGGGTCGTCGAACGAATACTCGTCTGGGACCGACGTCTGGAAGGCGACGGGACTCTCTGCTTGCGTGTGCGCCGGCGTCGTCGCGATACCGACGCCAGCCGCGACGAGGACGAGACTGGCGACGACGGCGAACAATCGACCCACCGGGACGTTCATTTACGTAATCACCCTTGTTTTGATTTCACGTTCGTTCCGTCGTCTGTGTCGGAACTGCCACCAAGCGAGGGCTTCCGAAGCGACCCGATACGACGCCGAACCGATTCCGCGACGGTTCTGAACGTGGCGTCGGTGTCGCGGAAGTAGAACGCGACGACGAGCAGGCCGATGGCGACGATGGACATGTACGCACCGGCCCCTAGGCTGGAGAAGCTCGTGATGTTCGCGACTTCGTACTTCCCGACCAGTGGCGGTGTGAACGGGTCGACACCGATGACCGGTGCTTCCGGGTCGAGGTTGTGTCCGGTCTGGTAGAGGCGGTACTGGATGTCGACGACCATGACCGTGAACACGGTAATCGTCCCGACGAGTTGGTACAGCAGTCCGCGCTTCAGCTTCCTGACATTCGGTGCGATTGCGACGAACGCACCGCCAGCCGCGACGGCGACGAACGCGAGTGGTCCCAGTGACCACTCGGGCACCTCGACGGCGGCCGGGTGGACCTCGAAGTTCGGCTGCCAGTAGACCGGGTCCGGGTAGTAGAACCCGATGTACTGGTTGAGGCGAGCCATCTCGACGTAGTCACCACTGATGCGCGGATACGCGTAGAGGTCGAGATGCAGCACTTCGTTCGGATACTGCACTGCGTGGACGTTGATAGACCACATCGGGAACAGCAGCGCAGCGACGAATAAAAGCGCGGCTAGCACCGGCAACCCCCGGCGCAACTGGGCGAATTCCGCTAGACTCGGTGGTCGATAGTTCATGAGTTAGCTTCTCGGCTCGACTATCATCCGCGAGCGCATCTCCAGGTGGAGCGCGCTGCAGAAGTACGTACAGTATATCCAGTAGACACCCGGTTTGTCGGCCGTGAACGTGGCCTGACGGGTGTCCTTTGGCGCGAGCGCGAGGTGGACGTTGTGTTCGGGGATGGCGAGTCCGTGAACGATGTCTTGACTGCCTTCGATGTTGGTCGCGGTGAGTTTGACCGTGTCGCCTTCCTTGACTCTGAAGTCGCGGAGGCCGTACTCACTCCGCTTGACGGAGGTGTACACCTCGACAGTCTCGTCGTCGATACGCTCGACGCGCGAGTTGCTCTCGGTGACGTACTCTTTTTCGCCTTCGTAGTCGGCGGGGTCCCACACCTTCGCGGGCGAAATCTTGTCTTTCGACGCGAAGATGGCGTCGTGAGGCTCTGGGTACACCGGGTGGTCGGAGACGAGCTCCATCCCGCCCTGCTCGTCGTCTTTGTCGTTGCCGATGTAGATGAGCTGGTCGTTGTCCGGGTAAATCGGGCCGACAGGGAGGAACCTGTCTTTCGAGAGCTTGTTCAAGACGACGAGCCAGTCACCGGTCGGTTCGGTCGACATGGCCTGAATCGCCTGAATGTGGCCGGGGTTGTAGTGGACGTCGATTTTACCGAGGATGGCTTCTTCGGACTCCTTCGGGGAGTTGACTGCCGTCTCGATGTCCCACTTGACCACCTGCGAGTCGATGAACAGCGACGTGTACGCGTGTCCACGGCCGTCGTAGGTGGTGTGGAGTGGGCCGAGGCCGACCTTGGGCTGGCCGACGATGACCTTCGCAGGGTCGGGTTCCGTGCTGAGTTTTTCGATGTCGATGATGGACACCGTCGGCGAGAGTTTCCCGGCGACCATTCCGTACTTGCCGTCTGGGGTGACCTCGACACAGTGAGGCGACTTCGGCGTCGGGATGTACCGAACGAGTGGTTCGTCGCCCTGGTTGAGCGAACTGTTCTTGGTTCCGTCGACGATTGGAACCCCGTTGACTTCGCGGTAGTTGCCAGCGTCGACCGCTTCCTGAATCGCCGGGATGTTGAACGCCTTGACGAAGTCACGGTCGTTCTTCGTCATCTCTTCGATTTCGACGCCCTCTTCGTCGTTGTATGCGGACGAGAGTGCCCACTTGCCGTCTTTGTCCGTGTCGAGGATGTCGAGGTTACCGTCGACTTCGACCTGCCAGAGGACCTCCATCGACTCGGGGTCGAGTGCAGAGAGCAGCGAGACGTACTTGTCCGGGTCGTCGAGGTCGCGCCCGTCGTTCGGAAGCGGCGTCCGGAACTCGCTGTTGGCCAAGACGTACTCGGTGTCTGGGCTCTGGATACAGCACCCGTGGACGGACTGGACGTTCGGGATGTTGGTGATAGCGTCAGTCTCGAAGTACTTCAGGTTGATACGTGCGACACGCCCGTGTGACTTGTCGTTGACGTACAGATACCGACCGTCGTACTTCCCGTCTGTCTCAGAGAGACTCGGGTGGTGGGAGTCGCCCCAGTTGTAGTCGCCTGCCTCTTCCAGCATCTGGGAGGACTCGTCGTCGAATCCGTGCCCCTTCGCTTGTTCGGGGTTGAAGACTGGAATCCGAGTGAGTTCGCGCATCGACGGAAGGCCGTAGATGCGGACGTCGCCGGAGTGACCGCCCGACCAGAACCCGTAGTACTCGTCGTGTTCTCCCGGGGGGACGAAGTGGTCCGGGACGTCGCCGGACGTTTGGTTGGCCCCGCTCCCGTTGTTGGCCCCGCCGTTGTTCATGATTCCGGCACAACCGGCGACCGAACCCATGGCACCGACTGCGGCCCCCGCTTTCATGAAGTCACGGCGACTCAGGCCGAGCGTGGGGAGTTCGAGAGAGACGTTCTCCTCGCCCCCAGCCGTCTCGTTGGTGTCTGCCAGAACCTTGTTGAGTTGTTCTTCGTACTCGGTCTGTGAGTCGTCTGTCGATACGCCAGTCTCGTCGTTCGTGTTGGATGAGTCGTTAGTCATTTACACAACCTCGATAGTCCCGACCATGCCGTTGAGCTCGTGAGGAACGCAGTAGTACTCGTACGTACCCTTGGTTTCGAAGGTGTGTTCGTACGTACCGCCTGCTTCGACGTTCCCCTCGTCAGGATATCCGTCAATTGCCGCCTGCTCGGAGTCGAACCCTCCGCTCGCGAAGTACGCAGCGCCGTCTGGAATCTTGTCTTCGTATGCCGTGACCGTGTGGCCAATCGACCCGACGTTTTCCCAGGTAACCGTCGTCCCAACCGGAACTTCGATGGCCTCCGGTGCGAACTTGAGTTCGTCGTTCATGTCGACGACGTCTGTCTGTGACCCGCCACTCCCGCCGCTGCCGGATTCGTCGTTGGTGGCTTCGGTTGCCCCCCCGCCGCCCTCTGAACCACCGTTACTCGGTGCTCCAGAAGAACATCCTGCTAGTGCGATACTTGTCGCCGCGACGCCCGCAGCACCGAGGCGCTGCAGCACATTACGTCTGGTTCGCTTCCGAGACATCTTACAATAGTCCAGTTCTCTAGTATTCCGGTTATACTAGGGATGTGATTCCTAACACTGGGGACGGGGACGAACATGTTCGTTCGTGCCGTCTTGACCGTCCCACGTTCGGTTACGATGGCCGTGGTTGGGTTGCGCAGCGAACGATTCCGAATATATTCGGGGAAGAGCATAGTTTGGTTGCCGAGAGCTATTCCATAGGAGACGTAACGCCGTCTGCAGCACGGGGCCGGGTTCGCGGCCATCACCCATTCGCTGTATCCGAACCCCGAGTGATTTCGTGACCACATTCGAGTGTCACTGCCGTCTCGCACCAGTCCGATTCTCTCGTTGCCGAGGTTCGTCCGAACATCATCGCCAAAAGAGTCAGCTAGAATGACGACGTACTGGAGGTCATGAGCCGTGTCGACACAGACAGCGAGACGAAGACGCTCGACGTCAGGGAGTTCGAGGGTGAACCGTTCGGTCGAATCATGACTGCAGTCGACGAACTCCGGTCCGACGAGGCCCTCGTGCTCGTCAATAGTTTCGAACCCGTCCCGCTGTTCGACGTCCTCGAGTCTCGGGGATACGACTGTGAGACGGAGCGTGTCGCAGACGACGAGTGGCACATCACGATTACACCGCACTGAGTCTCTGAACTGGGCGACGAACCTCGTTTGCCATCAGGGTGGTGCGTCTGTTCTCTCGGCAGGTACTTTCGGACCTGTAGCGACTCGGCTAGGTTTCGGGTCACGGGGACGCGGCTATCCAGCACGACGGGCACCGATTTCGACCAGCAGGCGGGTCAGCAAGTAGCCATAGCCGAATGTCCCGATGAGAACGACACCGTCTCCGACAGTGGCCACGACTGAGCCTCCTGTGAACTGGCCGACGACAGAGACGACGACGCCCGCGACGAGCACGGCGATTGTCAGTCGTGCAGTTCGTTCGTTCGAACCGCGGAAACGGCCCGCTGTGGGCGGGAAGAACATGAGTGCGAACCCGACGACGACGAGGCCAAGGAACCCGAGGAGATTGAGTTGGAGGTGCGCTTGCACAGCGGCGGCCGAGAACGGGGGCAGTCCGGCCAGCGGGCCGAGTGCCACGGTGAGGCCGATAGTGACGCCCGCGACGCCGCTGAGTACACCGGCCAGGACGCTCTCCGACCCGATTCGCCGCCGGTCCGACTGGAGGAAGACGACGAGATACAGCGCGGCAAAGCCGACGAACGCCACTGCTTCGGCGACTGCACCTGCGACGAAGACGGGGCCACTACTCAGACCGACGGCGACGAGTCCGGGTCCGACTGCACCAGCAGGAAGGACGACTGCCGTGAGCGCCCTCGGTGCCGGCACGCCGTGAAAGCGCGGCGCGAGTCGAACGCCGAGGGTGAAGACCAGGAGGACGACGAACCCGGCGGCCAACAGATGTGTGATGCGGGGGAAATAGCCGTCCGTGAGTCCCGGGAGCGTCGTCGAACGGGCGAGGAGTTCGTAGGACCCGACCACGAGGTAGAAGAACGCGACGGGGACGAATCGATTCGCGTATCGGTCGACCCACTCGTAGGCCTGTCTGTGCGACGCCGTTCCCGTCTCACCGCGCCGTAACTCGTCTCGAATCGACCAGAGCAGGGCGGTAACGAACGCGGCGACACCGCCACTCCAGAGGAGTGCGCCCAACATTCCCAGTGACGGTGGGCCGACGGCGAACGCCGACAGCACTAACAGCACCGTCCCCGACACGGCCAACACGAGGTGGACGAGCGGGATTCGGTCCGTCGAGAGAACCGTCCCGAAGTACGACGGAATCAGTAGGTAGGCCATGCCGAAGACGACGTGAAAGACGAATCCGAACAGCGCGAGGATGACTTCGGCACGACGGGGAATCCCGACCAGTGCGCCGAGTCGCCAGCAGACGAGAAACGCGACGCTCAGAACGACGAACCAGCGTGACCATCTGCTGCGACCTGTCCCCGTCATCGGGTGTCGTCCGAGAGAGACGTTCTCGGGTCGGGAACTTGTACCTTGAGGCTGTGACTCGCCTCGTCGACACGATTCGGAACGAACTGTGGTATCTCGCCGGTCATCCGTCTGGCCGAACTAGCGGGACGAGCGTGAAACAGTTCTACCCGAACAGATTCGGGGTAACCCTCACCCAGTGGCCTCGTCTCTCTCCGGGCGAATGCCACGAATCGACTTCGACGCGAAACGAACGTACGACCCCGACCGATTCTCCGCCGAGGGAGCGTTTCTGACAGACCGGACGAAAGTCATCTGTGGGTTCTTCGAACCTGGCCAGTTCATCCCGGTCCACGCGCCGTCCAGTGACCTCGTCGTCAGCGTTCGCTCCGGGCGCGGAATCGTCAGAGAAGGCGACACCGACCATCGTGTCACTGCCGGTGACGTCGTCTCCGTGATGGCGGAGACCAAACGCGGGATACGGGCAGACGACGATTCGAGGCTCGAAGCGCTACTGGTCGTGACACCGCCGCCGACTGATGCAGAACACGACCCGGTTCGGCGCGGACTCTCGAACGACGAGTTCGAACCCGAACTCGACGCCGACTGAGTCGAACGGTACCCGACGAGTGGTTCGGGGACGTTTGCGTGCGCCGATTACTCGCTATCCTCGGAATCCGGCCTGACCTCCGTCCACAACTCGGAGAGTTGCTCCGACGCGGACCGACGCCGTGACACGATGGACAACTCGAGTTTCCCCGCACCGGCTTCGACGACCACTTCGTCGAACCCAACCGTGTACATGGTCTGTTTTCCTCGCTTTTCGTGTTTGACGAGCAGACCGGCGTCCACCATCTCTTCGAGTTTCTGGTAGACTGTCGACCTGGGAAGGTCACACGCAGTCGCGATGTCGGCGGCAGTCATCGGCCGGTCGAGAGTTTGGAGCATTGCCCGACACTGTTCGCTCCTCAGTGCGCCGAACACGGTCTGAAAGTCTGGCCCGAGTGCCTCTGTGAGTGGATTTGAAGACATGGTTGGATTTCCCCCGTCAGGTCATGGCCGTGTCTCCGTCTTTGCCATGGCTCTCCGTAGGACCCAGAGACATATGAAGGAACTTGAAACATCTCTGACCAGAGTTCTCTGCTCGGGATTCAGTCACCGGCTTCGAGACCGAATGTGTCGAGAAACAGAGACGAGCGGTACAGTCAGACCGGCCGTGGGTTATGGCTTGCGTGCCGTGAGGACCCAGTCGTTGGGTGTCTGTCGTTCGACGCCGAACCCGTCGATGTCTGCCGGTCGCCGGTCGGAAAGCCCTCCGAGGAACTCCCTGACCGGCGTCGGGTCGCGGTCGCTGACGAGTGTGAACGTCGCGCCGCTCTCCAGTGAGGTAAAGCGTTCTGCGACCTTTTCACGTCGCTTCTCCGGTGCGTCGCCACGGATGTCGACGGCGTCGTCGGGCACGTCGATGTCCCACGCGGTGTCTGCCGCCTCGACGACGGCATCGGCCAGATGCATCATCTCCGATGGGACGCCGCCGGGTGCTGGCGTCTCTTGGAACTCCGGCGAGAAGGGGAGGTGTGCTAAGACGGGTGCGTCGAGTCTCTCCTCGGCCGAACTCCCCGGGAACAGGTCGTGGGTGTCGCCACAGGACGGACAGGTGTACGCACCCATATTGACGACGGCACCGAGAACCGGCACGTCGTTGTCGCGGAAGAGTTCGATACTCCGTGCCGTGTCGTCGAGACTGGAGTGGAACGGTGTCGTCACGACGACGACGCCATCGACGGACACCTCCTGGAGCGTCGTCAGCACCACGTCGCCCGTGCCCGGCGGCAGGTCCAAGACCAGCGTGTCGTCCGCCCGCCACGCAGTCGTCTCGAACAGTTCGGTGAGGGCGTCGTGGGCCATCGCACCCCGCCACGCGAGCGGTGCACCCGACTCCATCAACCCGACACTCATCACGTCTAGCGTCGCGTCGCCGCCGCGTGCTTCTACTGGGAGCGGATTGCCCTCGTCGTCCGAGTGTATCGGGCCGGAAATATCGAGGAGTGACGGGACGTTCGGACCGTGGATGTCGGCATCGAACAGGCCTGTCGGTCGTTCGGCGGCGAGTGCGCAAGCGAGGCCAGTCGAAACCGTCGACTTTCCGACGCCCCCTTTCGCGCTCGCGACGGCGATGACGCGGTCGAATCCCGCGACGCCACCGACCCGTCCATCCGACGACGGGGCGACCGGTTCGACGTGAGCGCTCTCGACGTCGGGGACGTCACGGACCGCTTGCAGCATCGCCTGCATGATTCCACTCGCGTTCTGGTCGCCGAATTCGGTGACTGCTGCCCCGACGGTGACGCGCTGCCCGTCGACGTCGATAGATTCGACGAGTCCCGCCTCGAAGACGTTGACCCCGGCATCGGGGTCTCTCACTGCCCGGAGTGCGGATTCGACGCGCTCCTGCAGGGGTGGTTCGTCGTCGCGTTCGGAGTCGGGTGTTGGATGGTCGGTCATACTCAGAGATTCGGCGTTCGGTTGAGGTCGTCTTCACCAGGGAGCGTCCTGTCACTCTCGTCGAGGACGCCAGTGAACTGCCGCCTGAAGCTTCCTGCGTCGACCTCTCGGGCGCGGACGGCTGTCTCCCTGACGATGCTCCGTTCGTCGTCTGCTAACTGCGCTAACGTTTCTGTTGCGACGTCGTCGTCGATACCACCGAGGAGGTGGGCGGCCCACTCTCGAACGCGTTCGCTCGGGTCGTCGGCGGCGTCTACGAGCACGTCGAGTGAACCCTCTCCGCGGAGTTTGAACAGCGAGACGAGCGCGTTCCGTCGTGCGGCGTGATGTTCGTCGTCGAGGGCGGCCTCGATTGCGTCTTCGTGTGCCGCACGGTCGAGTCTGTCGAGTGCGACGACGGCCTCCGCCCGAACCCACGGGTTCGGGTCGTCGGTCAGCAGTCGTGCGGTCTCGACGGCGAGTTCGCCACCGTGTTTCGTCAGTGCTTCGACCGCGAACTGCCGGACGTCGGCGTCGTCGTCCGTCGTCGCTGCACGACTCAGCGCGCGGACGATTGGCGCTTCGGTCTCTCGCTCTGCGAGTGCGAGTGCGGCACGGCGGCGTTCGACGGGGTTCTCACCATCGAGCGTTTCGAGGAGGTCGGAGACGGCGTCGTCTTCGACCGGTTCCGTGTCGCTCGCACCGAGTTCCTCCAGCGACGCCTCACCGATGGTGATGTCTCGGTCGACTTCGATATCTTCGAGGCCCGCTGGCGTGTCTCCGAACCCCGGGCTTTGCTCCGGATGTAACTGTGGGTCTGGTGGCCCGTCTGTTGCTTCTTCTTCGTCTCTCATCTGTGTTCACCTCTTGATTCGCTCGCGAACAGTGTCACGGCGACGAGGACGCCCGCCGCCCCCAACAGGGTGGATGGGACACCTGCTGCGAGCAGGAGCGCTCCTCCTGCTGCGACGTCAGGTCGTCGACTCACGACTGCGTGCGTGAGAGCAGTGACTCCCCCACCGACCCCGAACAGAACGAGGGCGAGTGGCGTGCCGACGACGCCGCCACCGACGAGCAGGACTGCACCGGCGACGTATGGGGTGGTCGTCGCGAAGCTAAACGTCAGGATGGCCGCGAGCGCACCGACGTACAGACTTCTGCTGTCCCACCCGACGAGTGCCGGTGTTGCTCCGATACCGACGAGGGCGACGGCGGAACCGAGTGGGCGCAACGTCGCGGGCGCGACGCCCGCCGTCGCTGCGAGTGAGAACGCGACGCCTGCGACGAGGACGCCCGCCACGCCGAGTTCTCGAATCACGGGTGTCGGGCGCTCCTGACCCAACCGCTCCCACCGCGACCAGACGACCATCGCCCCACCGACTACGATACCGATTGCGGCCGGATACCACGCGAGGGGAGACGCGAGTGCAACCAGGCTGAAACCACCGACGAACGCACTTCCGACGCGCTCCCACACCGTTTCGGCCGTCGATGCGAGGAGGAAGGCCGCCACCGCTGGTCCGATGATTGTCGCCGGGAGCCAAAGCGTCGCGAGTTCGGAGAGGCCACCGGTCAGGTCACCGGGCGCGTTGTGGACGACGCGGTACAGCGTCGCCACCAACACCGGGACCAGACCGCAGAGTCCCGCGAGTGTGCGCGTCGAGACTCCCGACGTGGGACGTATTCGCGTGAGCGTCTGCCCGAGGACGCTCTCCGACCCCGCTTCTGCTTCGACCCGGCGATTACTCACGTCCCGCCACCCCCCTCGAACTGTTCTGCGAGGTCCTGTTGGTCGGCGGTGACGAATCGGTCGACGAACGCGGCGACTTCACCGAACAGTGCGGTGCCGGGTTCCTGCCCGATTCGCTCTGCGAGTCCGCCGGTGACGACGTGCAGGTGTCGGTCGTGGAGGTCCAGTCTCGCTTTGGCGACGTCGGCAGCACCTGCCGCCTCCTGTCGGGCGAGGTAGCCCGCGAACTCCAGTTGGTACGGGAGGTAGTCGTGATTGTCACGCGCCGACTGGTCGATTTCGAGTCCGAAGTAACTGTACGCCCGCGCCAGGTCGAGGTTCACGTCGTTCCACGACGCTTCGGGCCGGTAGGAGGTTTCGTACAGCGAAACCGGCGGCCCCTCGCTGTTGAGCGACCCGTCCGTCCGGTCTTCGTACTCCGAGTACCCGACCGTAAACAGGTCGTTGAACCGGGCACACAGCGTGTCGTGGTCGTCTTCGACCGAGAGGTCCGGCGGGTCGACTGCCAGACCGGACGCCTCGACCAGACGGTGGACCGTCTCCTGAAGCTCACCGGACCGAAGTCGTTCGTACGTGGCCTCGTCCGGTTCGTCGAGGAGTTTGGCCATGACCGTGTAGACCCCACCGCGTGCCACGGCCTGTTGGTCGATGCTCTCTGGGTCGACTCGGTCGGTCACGTCCGGGTCGGCCGCAGGGTCGTCGTTTCGTTCAGTGTCTGTAGTCATCTCTGAGTCCCTCAGTTGTTTCTGACCGCCTGGATGGTCACCAGCGAGACGCCGACGATGGCCAGACCGGCGATAGCCCACAGAATCGACTCGTACGGTGGACCCTGTGGCCCGGGGCCAAACGGGAAGTGGTACCACTCACTGACCGACTTCCGGCCGGAGCGTTCCATGTGCGACCCGTTCCACACCGCGAACGCCACGTCGACGTCGTTGTCGACGGCGAACGAGGTGCGGTTCTCGGCGCTGGATTGAATCTCTCGCGACATGACGATTGTCCAGCGGCCGTCGTCGTAGGTGGTCGTCGTCTCGACGGCGTTCTCTTCGAACGACGTCGTCGTTCCGGCCCCGCCGGCGAGCAGTTCTTCTGTCTCACCGCCAGCCTGCCAGTACCAGACGTTCACGAGGTTTCGGTCGCTCCCCATCGAGATGGGTGGTCGAGCGCTGGTGTTGACCGGAACCTGAACCGCTGCCGCGTCTGCGAACTCTCGTGGACTCGACGTATTCCGGTCTGCGTCACCGTCTGCCCACGACATGCGGATGTACAGTCGTTGGTCTGTCCGCGCAGACTGGACGCGAAGCGTCTCGACGGACGTGTCACTCGCGTTCGGAAGGCCGCTCGGTGCACTCGCCATCGGAACCTTCACCGCGGGTACGGTGTCCCATGCCTCGCTCGTCGGGTTCTGAGGCTGGTCACCGGTCGAGACTGACTCGACCGGAATCTGGTTCGCCGGGCGGGCCGACACCATCGCCGGACCGACTGCCGCCGTCAGCAGTACCAGACAGACCACGATGGTCGCGCCAATCGCGACGGGCCGTTTCTCACTCATCGTCGAACACCTCCTGAAGCGACTGCTTCAGCATGCTCGACGCTTCGTTCACTCAGTTCACTCATCGTCGAACACCTCCTGAAGCGACTGCTTCAGCATGCTCGACGCTTCGTTCACTCAGTTCACTCATCGTCGAACACCTCCTGAAGCGACTGCTTCAGCATGCTCGACGCTTCGTTCACTCAGTTCACTCATCGTCGAACACCTCCGGAACTCCGTTCCGGCGAATTCGCCGATTCAACGCTTCGCTTATTCATCGTCGAACACCTCCAACCGGTATTTGCGTGCTGGGTTCGTGTCGGTCAGCATGTCGAGTAGTTCGCTCTCTCCGCCTCGGTTGACCTTCTCACGCTCGCGCTCGATGGTGTCGAGTGCGTCGTGGACCCGGTCACCGAACAGTTCTTCGAGGTAGGTCCGCGGGATACGGTCCACGTCCACCGACTCACCGTCGTCCGAGTGTTGCGGTGGCGCGAACGGCGGGATGTAGTAGACGTTCGGTTGCGTCTCGTACTCCGGATGGAGCGGGAGCGCAACCTCGTACTCGTTGACGAGTTTGTGGATTGGCCCTTCCTCGTCGTCGAGGAACCCGACGAGTCGCAGTTGTGGTGGACAGTCCTCGGCACACGCCGGGGCGAACGTCTCGCCGTCGGGGCCTTCGCCCTCGATGCGGGGGTAACAGAAGATGCACTTCTCGGACGTCTTCTGCGTCGCGTTGTAGTACACCTTCTTGTACGGACACCCTTCGACACAGTAGCGATAGCCGCGACACCGCTCCTGGTCGATGAGGACGATGCCGTCCTCTTCGCGTTTGTAGATGGCCTTTCGCGGACAGGCCTCCACACACGAGGGGTGCGTACAGTGGTTACAGATACGCGGGAGGTAGAAGTAGTACGAGTTGGGGTACTCGCCTGCTCCCTGGTCTTCGTCCCAGTTCGGACCCCACTCTGGGTCGCTCTCCGGACGAAGCGGTTGGTCGCTCCCGTTGTACATTATCTCCTGGTGGTTGAAGTCCCACGCCTCACCGTAATCTTCCTGACTCGGAATCTCACCGGGTTTGCGCTCGTTGTGTTCGCCGGACTTCCACCCACCGCCGGACTCTTCCCAGTTTCGGGGGTAGCCCTCACCGGGTTTCGTCTCGACGTTGTTCCAGTACATGTAGTCGCGGCCACCGCCTTCGGTCCACAGCGATTTACACGCGACCGTACACGTCTGACAGCCGATACACTTGTTGAGGTCCATCACCATCGCGACCTGATGGTCGATGCCCTCTGCGAGTTGGACCTCGTCGGCCCCTTGCTGGTCGGTACTCATTCGTCGTCACCTCCTGCTTTCCGAACGTCCACACGGACGTCGCTGTTGACACCCGTCGGACCCCAGTAGTTGGGGAAGAAGTGGAGGTGCTCGCCCGTGTCTTCGGGATACTGCACCAGTTGGGTGGGTTTCATGTACATCGGGACGAGCGTGTTGAAGTTGTTCCGACTGGAGTACTGGAACCGCTCCCACGAGAAGTTGTGTCGGAGAGTTCCACGCTCGCTGCTCGGGTAGATTTTGGCCTGCACTTCGACGGCACCCAAATCGTTGTACACCTCGACGGTGTCACCGTCTTCGATGCCGCGTTCTTCGGCGTCGTCGGGGTTGATGTAGACGACGGGTTCACCCCGCTGGAGGCGGAGCAGTTTCGAGTTGTCCCGCCACGTCGAGTGAATCGCCCACCGTCCGTGGGGCGTGTTGTACTCCATTGGGTAGTCGCCGCCGGTGTTCTCCGGCCCCTCTTTGTGCGTCGGCAACTGCTCGCCGAACTCGAGGAACCAGTCGTGGTCGATGTAGTACTGCTGTCGCCCACTGACGGTCGGCCACGGGTTCTTGTCCTGGACGAAGTCCTTCCACGGCGCGTACGCCTCACCGTCTTCGATGTCGGACGTCCAGTGGTCACCCGCTTCGAGCAACCGCTGTGGATGTTCGACCGTATCTGCGAACGTAATCTGTTCGTCGGTGTCCGACGGGTTCGACTCCTCGGAGTGTTCGAGGATGAACTCGGCGGCGGCGCGGTCCTCTTCGAGACCTCCCTCTTCACCGGTCTCCCAGTCGCGGACGTAGTCGTCGTAGACGTTCTGGAGGTCGATATCGCGGTCGAACTTCCGGTCCGAGATTGGCTCGATGCCGCGTTCCCGCGCTATCTCCTGAATCTTCGCGGCGAGTTCCCGGAAAATCTGCCAGTCGGTCTTCGACTCGCCGAGGGGTTCGACCGCCGGCGTGAACGGGTGCACGTAGGTGTGCATGTCCGTCATCGACAGGTCGGTCTTCTCGTAGTGGCTGGCGGTCGGCAACACGATGTCGGAGTACAGTGCGGTCGAGTCCATCCGGAAGTTGATGTCCACGACGAGGTCGAGTTTCGGCCACAGTTCCTCTTCGAGTGCGACGTTGCCTTTGGCCTGGTTGAAGTAGTTGCCACGCCAGATGAACATCGTCGACGGGTCCGGTCGCGTCCCATCGTCGCGTTCTTCGGGGTACACTGGCATCCAGCCCTTGTCGATGGACTCCTGGATCTTGTCGGCCGTATCGGGGTCGGTGTTGTCGAGGATACCCGAGTGGTAGTAGGTCCACAGCGTCGTCGGCACGCCGCGAACGTTTCCAGTCGGGAACGAGAGCACCTTCCACCCGTGGAACGTCCAAATCTTCTCTTGGCCGACGTAGTGGTCCACACCGGTCCCTTGCTCGCCGAGGTTGCCGGTCAGCGTGACGAGCAACTGAATGGCACGGTTACCCAGGTCGTTGTGGTACCAGTCGTTGACACCCTTGCCGTGGATAATCTTCGCCTTGTCGGCGTCTGCGAACTCGCGGGCGATACGCTGGTGGGTCTCTCGGCCGACACCGGTCTCTTCGTGGACCGTCTCTGGGTCCCACTTCGAGAGTTCGTCGCGGAGTTCGGCCCACACGGTGCGAACGCGGACGGTTCCGTCGTCGGTCCGAACCGTCATCTCCGCGTCGAGTTGCGGGTCGAAGTTCAGGTCGATGGACTTCGAGTAATCCTTCTGGCCGTCACGCTCACCGAGCGACCCCGGTGCCTCTCGAAGTCGGCCGTCGGCGTCGAGCATGAGGAACATCCACTCTGGGCGGTCGGCGGCGGAGTTGACCCCAGGCACGTCGCTCGCCCGCAGGAACTTCCCGTTGTCCTGTCGGACCAAAAGCGGCATGTCCGTCTGCTCTTTGAGGTGGTCCTCGTCGTAGAGGCCCTCATCGACGATGGTTCGGGCCATCCCGAGAGCGAGGGCGGTGTCGGTTCCGGAGTTGGGGCTAATCCACTCGTCGGTGTGGATT
Source organism: Haloferax sp. YSSS75 (assembly GCF_046764215.1). Taxonomy (GTDB): domain Archaea; phylum Halobacteriota; class Halobacteria; order Halobacteriales; family Haloferacaceae; genus Haloferax. The sequence continues at coordinate 396,732 of NZ_CP177207.1, read as the reverse complement.
GCCGTCTGTGAGTAGTCGGTGAAGACGCCGACGCGCTTGGTTCCGTTGTACCCCGATTCGAGGAAGTACTTCGCGTCGGGGATACGCGTGACGTTGATGTTCGACCCCCACGCGATGATGTAGTCCGAATTGTACCAGTCGGCGCTCTCGGCGTTGTCCGTCTGCGTCCCCCAGGTGATGGGTTGTCCCGGCGGCAAGTCGGAGTACCAGTCGTAGAACGAGTGGCTGACACCGCCGAGCAGATTGACGAGGCGTGAACCACTGGCGAACGACACTGGACTCATCGCCGGAATCGGCGTGAACCCACTGATAGCGTCGTACCGACCGGCCTGCACCTCGTCGATGACGTGTTCTGCAATCTCGGTGAGCGCTTCGTCCCACGTGATGCGTTTCCACTTGCCTTCGCCGCGTTCACCCACTCGCTTGAGGGGGTGCTTGATGCGCTGTTCGGCGTTGACGTAGTCGGTGTAACACGCGCCTTTCTGACAGCCTCGTGGATTCGGGTCCGGCAGACTCTCGTCGAAGCGCGGGTAGTCACCCGACTGTTCTTCGCGCCAGACCTGTCCGTCTTTCACGTAGACGTCCCACGAACAACTGCCGGTACAGTTGACGCTGTGGGTCGACCGGGAGACTGAGTCCCAGTCCCATTTGTCTCGGTAGAGGTCCTCCCACTCGCGATAGGGGTACTGCCCAATCGGGTCGTCGACCGGTTTCAGTCCGCCCATCTGGAACAGACTGTCGTCGGAGGCCGCGGAGCTACCGATACCGAGGAGCGACGCGACACCGAGGCCCTGGAGGAGACTCCGCCGTGAGACCAGACCGGAATTGTCGGCCGGGTCTCCCGGTGGGTCACCCACCTGGGGGGCGTCGTCCGCTCGTTCGTCGTTCGCCGATTCTGCGTCCGTCTCGTCGTCTATCTGGGTAGGGTCGTTTCGGCTCATTGGTCTTTGTGTACGAATACCGTCGTCAGTGCCACTACTGCGCCGAGCAGTCCGAGAGAGAGTCCTCCGAGTGTGTTGCCGCCCATCTCGAGTCCGAGGGCGACGAGTGCCACACCGAGGAGTTTGCTGACCCGGTCGAGATGTCGATACCTCCGTGCAGACAGCTCGACGGTCCACGGAGCGGCGACACCGGCGTCTGCATCAGTCATCGCCGGTCACCTCCGAGGAGCGTCGGGACTCGTCGCGTTCTTCTCCGTCGTCCAGCATCCGATACGTCAGGATTCCAGACCCGATGGGGACGACGAACAGCGCGACGGTCAGAATCGGGTTGATGACACCCGTTCCGACGCCGAGTGCACGTCCGAGGAGGTTGTTCATCCCCGCGATGGATGCAATCATGATGAACTGGATAGCCGCGATTCCGACCGCGGTTTGCCACGGCCGTGCGAGTGGGTCGGCCGTGAAGTGGACCGATTTGTCGTGGTAGTCGACGAACGGCCACACGGCGATTGCGCCGAACACGAGCGTCGGGAGCAGGACGCCGCCGACGAACTCGGTGGAGATGTGGATACCGACGACCGGAATGGTAAAGCCCATCCACGACGGGAGCAGTTTCAGCAGGCCGTAGACCCACATGAGGAACCAGTCGGGCATGATGAGTTCCGGCGTCCCTGCGGGGTTGTTCGGCCCGTACTCTGCGATGTTGTGGACGGGCAGGAAACCTGCCAGTGCCGCGAGCGTCGCCAGCGTCAAGAAGAAGACGACGGCGCTCACTGCCGTCTGGTTCGGGAAGGCTGGAAGCCCGATGACGACGTTGTCGTCGTCCTTCGAGACGACGGTTTCGTCCCCACCGTCGCTCGCTGCGACACCGTCTGCGGACTGCTGTGGCTCAGACGGGAGACTCCGAACGTCGTCGTCTCGTGGTGCTTCGGTGTGCTTCTGCCTGATTAGAATCGCCATGTGGATGGCGAGTAACACCCCGATTGCGATGGGGATGATGAGCACGTGGATGAAGTATAGCCTGGGAATCGTTGCACTCGATGGGAACTCCCCACCGAAGAACGCCTTCCCGACGAGCTCACCCACGAGTGGTATCGACGTCGCGAGGTTGTACCCGATACCGGTCGCCGTCGCCGCGAACTCGTCGAACGGGAGAGCGTACCCGGTGTACGCCGCTCCCATCGAGAGGCCGGCGAGGCCCGTTCCGACGACCCAGTTTGGTTCACGTGGATTCCGATACGCCCCGGTGAAGAACACCCTGAGCATATGCAACCCGATAGAGGCGACGAACAGATGTGCCGCCCAGTGGTGCATCCGCCGGATGAACATCCCGAACGGGATGTCGTAGGTTATGTGCAGCACGCTCGCGTACGCTTCCGGCACGTCTTCACCCTGATACTCCGCGACGCTGCCTTCGTACTGGACGTCACTCGTGGATGGTTCGAAGAACATCCCGAGGAACATCCCCGTGAGGATGAGAAGCAGGAAGCAGAACAGCGCAACCTCGCCGAGGAGGAACGAATCCTCTGCGGGAAAAGCCTTGCCGAGGAACTCACGGCCGCTGTCGAGGTCGAATCGTGAATCGAACCAGCCGTAGGTTCGGGTCCCAGCGTCAGATGCCCGGTCTGCGAGGTCATCGATTCGGGACATCATTCACCTCCCGGGCCGACTGGCCCGTCGAAGTCGCCCGTGGCGATGAGATACCCCTCGCTCGACACTGTAATCGGGAGTTGCGGAAGCCCACGAGACGGTGGGCCACCGACGACTGCCGCGGCGTCAGTCGGGTCGAACTTCCCGAAGTGACACGGGCAGACGAGTATCTCGCCTTCTTCGTTCGACACCATACATCCGGCGTGCGTACAGACCTTCGAGTAGGCCGTGTACCCCGACACCATGTACTCTTTCTTCACGCTGTCGCCGTAGGCGTCTTCGGCGTGTCGAACGAGAAGCGTCGGTGCCTTCTCGATTCCCGGTCGTGGTTCGGGGAATACTGTCATTATCTCTCCTTCTGCGAGTGCGTTTTCCCTGATTCGATTCCCGTCGCCGTCGACGAGATAGATACCGTCGGAGTATATTGGCCCGGTGTACTCCCGTTCGAAGACCCGTGTCAACCCCGCGAGCGGTGCCGTGAGACTCGCGACGGCCGTCAGACCGCCGACACTCGCGAGGAGTTTGGCGTAATCACGTCGGGCGAGCGATGCGCGCGTGTCCGAGAAGAGACTCGGCCGGTGCCCGTGGTTGCCGCTCGAACCGTGGTCTGAACAGTCGGTGCAGTGCCCGTCACAGGTATCCGACTCGGAATGGTTGCTGTCTGAGTTCATCAGTGACCCCTCCGTTCTGCGACTTCGACGTGGGGAAGGAACCACGCGTAGTACGAAACCGTCAGGAGCGCCAGCGAGACGAACATCCCCATCGCGTAGACGCCGAAGTACTGCGTTCGAGCGAGCGTCAGGTACTCACCGGTGAACAGTGCGGCGAAGACGATAGAGAGTATCGTCAGGCCACCCATCGCGAGGATGCCTTCGATGGCGTCCGACGCGTCGCGATATTCGACAACCCAGCGGTCTTCGGTCCAGAACCACGGGAGTCCGACCTGTCCCCCGTCAGAGACCGGTGTGGGGTCTGAATACTCTCCTCTTACTGCCGAGTCCATGAACCGATGGACTGCGGTCAACACGCCGACCAGTCCGAACAGTGCGACCCAGACGATGACGCCGACTTGACTCGGTGCAAGCTTCTCCGGCGTATCGATAATCTCCTGGAGCGGTCGCATCTCCGTGACGCTCTGGTCGATTTCTATCTGCTCGCTCGGTGGTTCCCCGTGCAATGCGACGTACCACATCGGCAGGAGCACGGCGACGACCAGGAGCAAGACGACGACTGTCTCACGTCTCACGGACAGTCACCTCGTTTCGACGTTCGGTGCCAACCCCTTTTGCTGGGTATATCCTGGCGAATATACCAATCGACCGCCATCAGGCTGTTAATTGACATTCTTCGACCCTTTTTGTGAATTAGCCCAGTGATGGGTAACGCCCGGACCATAGGGCGTGGGGACTTTATATGGGGGTAGCTATCTCACTGGTTCGATTCGCTATCCGTCGTTCGTTCTCGGCGTTTTAAATCAAAGATAGTGTACGTTCGCCAGCAAAAGGTCTATTCGTCGCCACTGCGAAGTGCGCACGATATGGACTGTGGAGTACATGGTGAAATCGAGGTGTCGGACCCGTGTGCATGCCGCATCTCACAAATCTCTATTGAAACCGATGTTCGGTCGATAACGCGCTCTTCTCCCAAGGGCAGCGATGCAGTCTCCATCGAATTTTCCGCCGACAAGACGGTGGACGACTCCGACATTCAAGAGATATTCCACCACGGGAATCAGACAGTCTATCGATTCGAGTGTCAAACCGAGTCTGGACCGGGCTGTGCGTGTGAGTATATCGAGGACCACGGGTGTCCGGTACGCCACATAGACGCCGACGACAACAACGTCGTGCTCTCGTTTTTCGCCCCTGACCTGGACTCGCTCCGTGAGATAATCGTCGAACTCAAATCGGAGTTCGACGGTGTCTCTCTGCGTCGCCTCACCCAGTCAGACGGCCCCGGAAGCGGTTCTTCGCCGGTCTACGTCGACCGTGATGCGCTCACGTCCCGACAGCAGGAGGTTCTGGCAACCGCCCACGAGATGGGCTACTTCGAACACCCACGGACGGCAAATGCAACGCAAGTTGCGGACGAACTCGGTATCAATCGGTCTACGTTCGCCGAACACCTCTCTGCGGCCCAGTCGAAACTCCTCGATGCAATCCTCGACTACTGAGACGTTCTCACCTTTCACCACGTTGACGACTCCTCTTTAACACCCCACTTGTGGTGGGTTCAGTTAGTTACTCGCAGATGGCCAGGTTTCAGCGGTGGTGGCTCCCGTGTCTGACGAATACATCTTCGACTGCCCCGAATGCAGCGCAGAGATGGACGTCGATGGCAATATCCGTACCATCATCCTCGAAGACGGGTGCGTGCTCTGTGAGGCGGACGTCGAAGCGTCGAGATTTTCGCGTCTGTAATCTCGAACTGTCCATGATCTGTTGCGCTGGGCGGTGACTCAGATTCCTCGAACACAGATGAACCCCGGGGCAGTCTCTCTGTGCCAAGTCGGACGTGGCCAGTCGGGTGGACACTACTCGAACTGTCTTTGGGCGAACTGTAGCGGGTCATCAGTTCGATTGGCCCACAATACTTTGGGTATTTATTATCTTCACTTTTGGTCAGTTTCTCCTGATTGACATTTCGAGACGCTCGTGCCTGTGGTATATATTCGATTACACTTCGCGAAATACGAAGTAGAGCTGTCGATTCATCGAATTTGATTCATTTTGAAAATTGTGTGTGTCTAAAATTACTGGCCCGCTCCGGTTGTCGTCACTGTGCGAGACGACTCCACGTGTATCTCGTCGTCGTTCCCCCTCTATCAGGGCCAGACCACCGCCACGGTCAGAACAGATTCCAGTCTGGCAACGACGGTGGCTTGGTGCCCCAGCGTGTCAAATTTTATGAGTTTCCCTCCCCACTATGTTGTATGTTCGTGCCCTTCACCGTGGATTTCAGCGGTCCGCTCACGGTCCATGACTGACGAACGGAGGGAGTCGATTCGTCGTCATCTCGACAACGGACTCGTGGCCGACGCCTTCGAGACGGACCCACGACCCATAGCCGACGCTGCAGCGTCGTTCTTCCAGACGTTGTTCGTTCAGACGCTGGACTTCGAACCGACGACGCCACGTGACGGGGACCACTCGTGGCACGTACTCTCTCTCTCCGAGGTGCCCCCGCCAGCGACGACGGTCCGACTCGTCGCCAAAACGGGACGATTTCGCGTCGTCTACGTCGAACTGGATTCACTGACGTCTACGGCAGAACGACAGGTAATCCAGCATCTCGCCCGTTCGGACCTGACGGACGACTGGGGGACCGAAGGGACGTTCCTCGCCGTGTTCCACACCCCGAGCGAACACGTCTGGCATCTCGTCACGCCATACGAGAGAGACACCGACGATATTACGTCTGGTCGTGTGACGCTCCGTCGATTCACACTCGGCGAAGGGGTGACACACGGGACTGTCGCGGATGCGTTGGCAACCATCGAAGCGGGGGAATCCGACGCAGAAGCGCAGATTCACCAGGCGTTCGACCTGAACCGAGTCGTCGAAGCGTTCTACAGCGATTACAAACGGGCCGCCGAAGCACTCCAAGACGAGTTACGCGGTGAGGGACTGTCCGACGCGGCGGCACATCGCTACGCACACGTCACACTCACGCGGTTGCTGGCGCTCTCGTATCTCGAAGCGGAGGATTGGTTTGGAGACAAGACCGATTTCGTCCGCTGGTTCTACGACCGGTACCGGGCGACCAAGTCGTCAGGAACGTTCCACGACACGTGGCTCTCTGCACTGTTGTTCGACGGTTTGCAGCGTCCGGCGGGAACTCCAATCGACGCCGACCTTCCGCCCGACGTCGCCTCGGTGCTTGCGGAACTCCCGGAGACGAACCTCGCTATCTTCAGCCCGACTGACTGTGACGAACGTGACGTCACACTCGCTGACAGCGTCCTGGACCCAATCATCTGTGAGTTGCTCGAAGGGTACACCTTCACCGTCTCCGAAGAGCGACCGTACGTCGCCGAAGTCGCAGTCGACCCATCGATGCTCGGAAAGATGTACGAGTCGCTCATCGCAGAACAGGAACGCGGCGAGGCGGGTGTCTTCTACACGCCCCACACCGAAGTCGACCTGATGTGTCGGATGGCACTCTACGAACAGTGCCGTCTCGGTGTCGACACCCTCGACGAGACTAGCGACTGTGACCTCGTCGAATTCGTCTTCTGTGACCCGATGCAGTGGAACGACCAGCACGAACTCGACGCCGACACACTCGTCGAGACGCTCCGCGACGTTCGTGTCGTCGACCCCGCGTGTGGGAGCGGAGCGTTCCTCGTCGGTATGACACAGGTGGTCGAAGAACTCTCACAGAAGCTTGGGCGGCCCTTCGACGCAGAACGATGGCGGCAGGTCGTCGAGCAGAACCTCTATGGCGTCGATATCAAAGACTGGGCGGTCAACGTCGCCGAGTTCCGCCTGTGGCTCTCTGTCGTCGCTGGCGGGCGTGACTCGTCACCAACGAGGACCGGCCCAAAGCTCTCTTTCAATCTCTACACGGGCGACAGCATGGTCGAGGACGCGGGATTTCCCGCCGACTCGGACCACGAAGACCCATCCGCTGGTTCGGACGACGGCCGTCGTCGGTTTCTGTGGCACCGCGATTTCGCGTCTGTAATGGACGCAGGTGGGTTCGACGTCGTACTCACGAACCCGCCGTACGTCGACCACCAACACATCGTCCAACAGCAGGTCGGTCCCGGGCGTCTCGACTCGATGGACGGCGAGACGGTTAGGCGTCTCAAATCGACGTACAAAGACGAACTCATCTCGTACGTCCGAGAGCGGTTCGACATCGAACCCTACAGGCGAAGCGACCTGTATCTCTACTTCGTCTTCAGGGCGATAGACGTCCTTCGGGACGGGGGGACGCTGGCGTGTATCACGTCGAGTACGTGGTTGGACAACTCCTACGGCAAGCGACTCCAGCAAGGACTCCTCGAATTCACTGACCTCGGACTCGTCGTCGACAACCGAACGCGACGGAGTTTCGCGAGTGCGAACGTCAATACCGTCATCACAGTGGCCAACAAGGCGGGTGCGCGAACCCTCGGGGGTGACGTCGGATTCGTCGCGCTCGGCGAGGGTTACGAACGAGTCGTCTCCCCGACGGTCATGCGTTCGCTACTCGTCGGTCCGCCGGACCAGGAGTCGGGCGACGAGTTCATCGTGGATTCGGGGCGTGGGAGGAGTCACCAGTTCGGGGACCATCGAGTCGTCCGTCTCGACGAGGAGACGCTGTGGCGAATCGGCGGCGGGACGGTGTCTCCACCACCCCAGGGACCACGTGCCGACGCTGTCTCGGCGTCGGTGTCTCCGACTCCCGGTGGAACGTACACCGGGAACACGTGGGGTCAGTTCCTCCGTGCACCGTCGACGTACTTCGAGTTACTCGACGCGGGGAGGGACGTCTTCACACCGCTTTCGGAGATTGCGTCGGTCGAATCGTATCTGAACACTGGCGGTGCGGACGACTTCTTTTTCGTCGACGTCGTGGAGGGTGACCCGGAGACGGACCACTACGTGACGATTCAGAACCGGTCGGAGGGCGAGGAGTTCACTGTCGAATCCGAGTTCGTCGTTCCCTTCGTCGAATCCCCGCGGCAGGTGACACGAATCGACCTCTCGAAAACAGCGTACAGCACCTACTTGCTTCGAATTCCAAAAGGGACGGACCTCTCGGAGACGAAGGTCAGGGAGTACGTCGAGTGGGGCGAACGTCCGGAGCGAGCGTACCACACGTCGTCCGGGCGCCGGAAGGTAGACGAGTGGTGGGTTCTCGGACCGAAGAGCGAGACGAACACGAGCGTCGTCTGGCCGAACCGACAGAACGCCCGGCACTTCGTCGCGTACAACCCCGACCAGACGGTCACTCATCGGTTCTACCGCCTGCATCCTCACGACGACGTCGCGGCGACACCCGAGGAACTCGCTGCGTTGTTGAACTTCTCACCGACGGCGCTCTTCACCGAAGTATTGGCGAGTGCGGGGTTGGGGCAGGGAGTCCTCGACGTGACGGGAACGACGCTGCGGCGAGTCCCCGTCGTCGACCCAGGCGTACTCTCTGCGGAGTGTCGAACGGCCGTTCTCGACGCCTTCCGCGAGCTGTCTGCTCGTGAGATGGGGACGCTCTACGACGAACTCGGTGCACAGACGGCAGACGACGTTACTGTCGATACGGTCGTGACAGACCGAAGGCAGTTAGATAGGGCACTGTTCGAATCGTGTCTCGGCCTCGAACGACCCGCACAGAAAGCTGTTTACGAGGCGATTCTCCGGACTGTCACCGACCGCCTCGATAAGTCTCGGAGTGTCTGAACGCCATGGAGACGACGTGTGAACGCCGGCGAGTGCCGGTGAGTTGGTCGAAAGGGTTTGGACACCGCAGCGAAGCAATCACAACTGGCCGACAGTGAGCGATTCGGCGCCGTCCCAGTAGCGTTCGAAGAGTGACGTCGCCCACGAGTGTACCTCGGGGTCGTCGATATCGAGCGAGGCCTGCAGGATTCCGTTGTCGTCTCGCAAGAAGAGGTGGACCACGGTGTCGGTGATGGTGGCGGCGACTGGGATTGGTTCGTCGGCGATTCGTATCGACGCGTCGTCTGCCGTGAGCAGCGCTCGAAGTTGCGTTCGGAGCGCGGAGTCGTCCGCGATGGCGTCGATAGCATTCGAAGAGAAGACGCCCTCGAACTGCAGGTCGCCAGACTCTGCTCTGCCCGCGATTCGTTCGAGACTCTGTTCGTTGAACGCGTAGGAGACCACCCGCACGTGGTTCGCGTCGTCGAGCAAGTCGAGGACGCGCTTGACTGGCGCGTTCGGTCGGACCCGACTCGGCGTCGTCACCGTCGCCGTCGTGAGGTGTTCGATGTCGAACGTGACGGTGTCTTCGGGCAACCACCGTGCGATTGGCCGGAGTTCGAGGTCCGTCTCGACGATATCGACCAGTTCCCCGAACCCACGGGAGACCAGTTCGCCGGTTAGCGTCGCGCTGTACGTACTCCCGTCTCGCCGAATCCACGAACGCTCTTCGAAATCGTGGAGAATTCTCCCGAGCGTCGGTTGGGACGCTTCGGTCAGTTCGACGAGTTCTCGACGCGTTCGCGGTTCTTCGGTGAGTAAGTCGAGTGCTTGCACCCGGTTTGGCGAGAGTGCGAGAAATTCGATTTCTTCCAACGCCGACTCCATGAGCGGTACTGCGACGGCCAGTGATAAACTACTTTCGCACTTCGAAATTATTTCATAACCTGAAATATCGAGTCCGTTCGCAGCACTTTCTTGCCGCGAAATTATTTCTGAATCAATGTAAGTAGGTCCGTCCCCGAGATGAACGTACAATGAGAAAACGGTCGCAATCGACGTTCGCATCCGCGCGGTGGGGTGAGGCGTGGTAATGGGTACGCGTCGTCGCCTCGCCCTGTTCGCCCTGGCGAGTATCTTCTTCGGCGGGACGTTCGTCGCAGCGAAGGCTGGTCTGGAGTTCTTCCCGCCCCTCCTGTTCGTCGCCCTTCGGTTCGACATCGCCGCAGTCGTGTTGCTTGCCTACCTCGCAGTCGGTCCGTCTCACGACGAGATGCTCCCACAGTCCGTCGGTGACGTGATTGGAATCGTCGCGACGGGCGTGTTCGTAATCGGTCTCTCCAACGCGCTTCTCTTCGTCGGTCAGCAGTACGTCTCCAGTGGCGTCGGGGCGATTATCTTCAGTCTCAACCCTATCTTGACCCCAGTGTTCGCGATGGTGTTGCTCACGAACGAGCGCCTGTCGTCTCGTGGCGCGGTGGGGATGCTCGTCGGATTGGTCGGTGTCGCACTCGTCGTCCAGGTAGACCCGTCGAACCTCCTCGGTGGTGGTGCACTCTGGAAAGCTGTCGTCTTCCTCGGGGCGGTCAGTGGTGCCCTCGGAACCGTCGTCATCAGGTGGGCTGATACGTCGCTCTCGAGTACCGTTCGGACGGCGTGGGCGCTCCCACTCAGTTCACTCCTGACGCACGGGTTAAGCTTCGCCTCCGGTGAGACGCTGGCGATGATTTCGTGGACGCCTGCGGCAGTCGCAGCACTCGTCTACGTCGGTGTGTTCGCCGGTGCGTTCGCCTACATCGCTTACTTCGGACTTCTCGAGGACGTCGGGCCGATTCACGGCAACCTCGTCTTCTACGCCGTCCCAATCGTGGCGACGCTCGGTGGGTCTGTCCTCCTCGGCGAGTCCGTCTCTTCGCTCACTCTCGTCGGATTCGCGACTATCTTCGCTGGCTTCGGCGTTCTCGCGAGTAAGTCTATCGTCGCCGAAGTCGAACGACTTTACGAAGGTCAGGTCGAAGCACTCACGACGTAAGTCGGCCTGTGGCCCGCTTTACGCACACGGGTCGCGAACGTTCGTCTTCGTCCGACGACTCTCTCACGAGAGATAGCCTCCCCGCCCGCGGACGAAAGTAGTGTTTCGAGACTGGCTCCAACCGGCTGCTTCACCTCCGATATCTACATTCTACCGTTCGAAGCGTCCGACGAAACTCGAGAGTAATCCGTAGCACGAGCTACACCCTGCCACGTATAAACCGACTCTCTAAATCCCAGTTCCCGAAAAAAAGGAGCCGTACATAAGTGTATCCTCCGGAGAGAATTACGGTTGGTCGATACGCACGATGTCCTCCCCCTGTGACGATGGGTTCGACGCCCCGCTCGTCAGGGTGACAGCCCTCATCGCCGCTTCATCAACAGGCCGACGCCGACGAGGACAGCGACACCTGCCAGCACGAACGGGAGCACACCGACCCCCTCGATTCCCCACCCATTCCCTAACGCACCTTGGTTTGCAGAGGCCGGGTCAGGCGTACTGAGTTTCGAGCTACCTGCCTCGACGGTTACGCTCACCACTTGGCCGTTCACCACGAGCGAGTACTCACCGGGCGACGAAAGTTGCTGTTCGAGAGTGACAACTCTCGTCTGTCCGCTCGCGACGGTGACAGTCTGGGTTTCGGTGTCGCCGTCGGCTATCCCATACGTCACTGGGAGTGACCCATCGATAGTGCCGCGATTGGTGATAGTCGCGATGAGCGTGACGTTCTCTCCCGGGCCGATAGTCCGTGCATCTGTCTTCACGTCGACGAGCCTGACGTCTGCGAACTGCTCGCCCACAGTGGTTTCGACGCTCTCGTCACCGACCATCACAGGGAACGTCCCGGGTGCCTCGAACTCGTGTTCGAATGTAACCGTCGCGTTCTCCCCGGACTGCAGTGTCAGCGACTGATTCGAGACGACGTCACCGTCGATGCGCAGGTCGACTGACACGGGACCGTCGACGAACCCAGTGTTGGTGACGGTTGCCGTGATGGTCGTTGGTTCACCCACGAGAACCTTCGATTCCGTCGTCACGTTCGAGACGGACGCGACGGGTTGGCGAATCCCGAGTGCGAAGTACGACGTTCCCGGCGACTCTGCACGCAGTACGTACCGTCCGTCGTTCTCTTGGACCAATCTCGTCTCAAGTCGTTCCCAATTCTCTTCGTGATAGCGGTAGAGCGCGACGTTCTCCGGTGCCGTCTGGCGTGCGTCGAGGTCGCTCTTTCCGACAGTGAGGTCGACCGTTGCACCGTCGAGATAGCGACTCAATCCTCTGTTGACGTCGATTTCCAGATAGAGTGGCATCTCGTTCGCCTCGGTCACTGTGGTGACGTTCCCGGGTTTCTCTGTGAACGTTTTGACGTCCACCGCGAACGCGGGTAGGTCTCGGGACATCGTGAGGGTGAGCGTGTCGATATCGACGCCGGACCCGGCGGACATCGACGACGGAACGTCGAACTCCAGCGGTTCGTCGGCTTTGGCGTTGGTCACGTTGTACTGCACGTGCGTCTCCGTCAGTTCTACCGCCTCGATTTCTGTCTCTGGTTCAGGTTCTGGTGTCTCGACGGGACTGCTGCTTCCTCCGCTGCTTCCTCCGCTGCTACCACCACCACCGCCTCCGCTCCGTACCGGCGTCGGAGTCGGTGTAGGGGTCTGTGTCGGAGTTGGTGTTGGTGTTGGTGTTGGTGTTGGTGTGGGTGTCGGCGTTGGCGTGGGTGTTGGCGTCGGAGTTGGACTTGGCGTCGGTGTCGGTGTTGGCGTTGGGGTCGACGCTGAACATCCGCCCGGTGTAATACTCACCGGTTGGTCCAACGCGAGGCTCTCGGTTGCACCGTTGGCGTGGACGAGTCTGAAGTCGAGAATTCGGTTGTCTCCACCGCTCCACGGCCACTCTCCCCAGTGGTCTGCCTGCTCGTTGAACGCGGGTGTAATCGTGACGCGCTGACCGCTTGCGAGGTTCTCGAATCCACGATAGGCACCACCGTCGTTCCGGTCGGGTCGCCACTTCCAATCGACCTTCGCCGACGATTGGCTCAGTTCCCAGTCGTCGTCCTGTGACCCGCTACCGTAGTAGTCGTCCCGGACGACCCACCCATCTCCCGAGGGGAGGCCGTCGATGGTGAACGTCACCGTCCCACCGTACGGTGAGTCTCCGAGTTGGTCGTGCAGGAAGACGAGACTGACGCCCTCTGACCCGTGATAGAAGAAGACGTTGCTCACTCGGTTCTCTTGGAGGTATACGGTCCCGTACGAGGAGTAGACGCCCTCCGGGTTCGTCTCGTGGCTTCGGTAGTCGTAGAACGATTCGACGGACGTCGTCCCGTCGCCGAGTGCTTCGACGGTGTAGCAGACGCCGCCCTGTTCGACAGCGAATACCGACGCCCCGTCCTGTTGGGCGAGGCCAGTTCCCATTCCGGACGGCAACACGACCATCAGGACGATACCGATTACGAAGGCCTGTCGGAGATGACTCATCCACTGGCCCTCTGCGTCGTCGGTACTTCGGGGAGCAGTTCAGAACTCGTCTGTCCCGTGGCTACCGCCCGACGAGTTACAGTGCTTGGGTTGTGTAGGAGGAACACGAGGGATATCTTGTTGGATATACGGCCGGACGACTTTGGTTATAAGCCCACAGAGGGGGACGTTAGCGTCCGGTCGGCGATGGTTATGCGACTGTGTTGGACAGTTAATCGTTGGAGGAAATCCATTAACGGTGACGTAATCGTGAGCCTGGTTGACAGCCCGACCAGATAGTCACTGTTCGCTGTCTGTCGGTGAAATACACGATATCGGGGGACTGGCAACTGTTCGTTCCACCGAGGCCGATACGTCGGCTTATCTGTCATTCTACCAATTGTGAAAAATTAATTATGTGTGCAGAACCCGTCTATCGTCACATCTAACGCCCGACGGCCGTGGTCTGGTGACGCACCGACGGACGTGGTCTGGTGGAGTGAACGTATGGTACCTATTACGCCCATCGACGGAGAGGAACCGATTGTGGAAGACACCGACAGTGCAAACCGGTCTCTCGGCGCTGGTTCGTTCGAGGGTCCCAGAGCCATTCTCGAGGGGAGCAATTAGCGGTGGCAGTCGTCCTCGAATCACTCGCGACGTTGTCGGTACTCGTCTTCGTCGTGACCAGTATGCTGTCGATGGGGCTGAGTCTGACTACCTCACAGATACTCGAACCACTGAGAAACGCGAGTCTGGTCGCCAAAGCACTGGCGGCCAACTTCGTGCTGGTGCCGATACTCGCCTATGGAATCGTCTTCGTCCTCCCGTTGTCTGAAGGGCAGTCTATCGGGGTTATCCTGCTCGCAACCGCTGCGGGGGCTCCGTTCCTCCCGAAACTCGTCGAAGTCGCCAAGGGGAGCATCGCCTTCGGAGTCGGATTGATGGTGCTCTTGATGGTGGTGACGGTGGTCTACGTACCACTCGTCCTCCCACTGTTACTGCCGGGGGTCGAAGTGAACCCGCTCGACATCGCCAGTTCACTCGTCGGCTTGATGCTGGTTCCACTGGCGATCGGCCTCGTCGTGAAGGCTCGGTACGAGACTCTCGCCACCTCGGTACAACCCGTGATGTCGCAAACATCGACCACAGCGTTGGTCTTCCTGTCGGTGCTCATGCTGGTGCTGAATTTCGACACTCTCGTCGGCGCCGTCGGAACCGGCGTTATCATCGCTCTCGTGGCACTCGTCGTCCTCTCGTTCGGGGTCGGATACGTGCTGGGTGGCCCTGCCGCGGAGAACAAGTCGGTGATGGGGTTAGGGACTGGTCAGCGAAATATCTCCGCTGCGCTCGTCGTAGGAGCACAGAACTTCCAGGACCCGGACGTGTTGACTGTCTTGCTCGTCGGTGCGCTAGTGATGTTGTTGGTCCTCATGGTCGCAGGCGGAGAACTCGGAAGACGCGACGAAGTGCCCCTCGAAACCGGTGACACACCTGGAGACAGCCGAGACCAACAGGTGGTCACAGAGTGAGTACACCGACCTGTGGACGGGACAGTCCTCGACGTCCCGGGATAGTGGACCGTTTACACCAGTGACGTCGGAACCAACTCCACCCGAGGTGTGACTGTCTCGAATCTGTTGACTCACTTCGACTGCTCACCTCGCCGAGCGACCACCGCTTCGAGAGTGTTCGTCAGACTCGTACGTCTCGTCGTCGTTGGTTGCCTCGACGCCGACTCTCTCTAGTTGTCGTCGCCAATACGGGGTGTATCCACCTGGGAGTGGTTCTTCGGTCGTCCATTCGTCGGTCAGCACTCGTTCGAGTTCGACTGTGACGTCTTCGAGGAGACGCTCTCCGACGTCGTTGCTTATCTCTCCTCGCTGTATCGCCCCGTTGATAGCCTCGTACTCCGCGATGAGAATTCGGTGTTGTCCGAGGCGCTCTTCGTGTGCTCTGATATCGGGGTGTCTGTCGAGGAGTCGCTCGATTGCGGTTTCGAGTTCTCGACGCTCTCGTTTGTAGACGGACGTGATATCCTCGAAGACGCTCGTCGGAATCTCGTCGTGTTCGAGAAGCCGTTCCGCGCTGTCGAGCGCGGCGTCGACGCCGTGTAATCGGCCGACGAGTGCTTCGTAGAGTCGTTGCGGTTGTCGCTTCTTGCTGATTCCCACGCGGTCGATGACCCGCCCCATCGTGGGGCCGTTGACGAGGAGCGTGAACGCGGCGACACCGAAGACGAGGGCCAACAGTTGCTGTGTGAGTGGCCCGGAAACAGTCTCTGCGACACCGAGCACGAGTGCGATAGAGACAGACGCGTGGATGCCGCTCCACGAGAGCACGTGCTGGTAGGAGCGAGAGATTGGGGTCGTTTGCCACCGATTGAGGAGTTCGACGAGTGGATAGATGACGACGGCCCGAGCGAGGAAGACGAGGACGATGGCGACGACGATTTGCGGAGCGTATTCGACGAGCAGGTCGAACGGCGTGATGATACCGAGTGTGACGAAGATGAGCGTGTTCGCGATGAATGCCGCGTACCCCCAGATTGATTCGACGGAAAAGCTGGTCGCCGGGGAGATGTCTGTCGGCCCTGGCCGCCCCGCGAGAACGATTCCGGCGGTGAGCGTTCCGATGACACCGCTACTCCCGAACAGGTCGAGAGAGAGGTAGACACCGTAGGCGACGATGAACGAGAGGACGACGGCAGTCAGTTCGTCGTCGATTCGCGAGATGAGTTCGTACGCGGCGTACCCGGCAGCGCCACCGGCGACGACACCACCGACGAGTGCGACGAAGATTCCGACGCCGATGTCTGCGAGTAACGCTCCGGGGGATACGAGGTCTGTCACTTCTGCGCCGCTTGACTCGGCCTGGACAACGACCGCGAGGACGGACGAGTAGACGACGATAGACACACCGTCGTTCAGGAGGCTCTCCCCTTCGACGAGCGTGTTGAGTCGCTCTGGGACGCCGAGGTCCTCGAAGACGGCGAGGACCGAGACGGGGTCCGTCGGCATGATTATCGCACCGAAGAGGACGGCGATAGCGAGTGAGAATCCGAACAGCGTCTGTCCCACCACGGCGACGATGGCGATAGAGACGAGCAGGCCGACCACGGCGAGTGCGAGGATAGGGACGATGTTCCTGCGGAACGACTCGAAGTTGATGTTGATTGCATCGTTGAAGACGAGCGCCGGGAGCAGTCCGAGGAGGATGAGGTCGGAGGTGAGTTCCACGTCGACGGGTGAACCGAGGATGGAGATGAGAAGCCCTGCGAGGAGGAGGCCAGTCGTATATTGCAGTCGGCTGTATCTGCTCGCCAGAATGCCGACGAGTGCGGCGATTCCGAACAGATAGAGAAGAAGCACCAGTTGCTCTTCGACGCCGGCCATACATATTGTTCAATTCACATTTCAATAAAGTCTCGTACCCGTTCGGGGAAGTGGCATACGGCCTGGTCCCCGAGACTCACTACCCGGGACTGGGTGATGTGCGGGCGCTCCGTCCGCTGTCTCGGACATCAAACCCAGTTCCCAGTGGTCTACGTCCTCGGCCGCTCCGGTTCCCGTGGGCGGACATCACATTGGGAGTGCCGAACCGACGACTGACGTTCGAGATACGGCTTTGGTCCTACACGACGTACAGGGGCCGTATGGACCGAGCGAGCGATGCAGCGGACAGGATTCGTCGAACCTTCGAACAGTTAGAGGTGGGATGGTGGATTTTCGCACTCGCCGTTGGTCTCGTGGTGGCGTTCGTCGGGTGGGTTTACCTCCCGTGGGTCGTGTTCGGACTGTTCGTCTACTACGTCGCACGCCCTATCGAGGCACGACTCGAACCGCGATTGCCATCGAAGAATATCGCGGCGGCACTCACGCTCGTCGTCATCGTTCTCCCTCTCGTCGGGATTCTGGGTGCCGCAGTTCTCCTGACGATTGCCGAACTGAGCACGTTCTTCACGGCCGAAGTTGCCAGTCGAATCAACGCGGTCCTTCCGTTCGCCATCGACGCACTCCCCGAGGACCCTGTCGAACTCGTGAGGCAACTATCCGAAATAGTCAGTGGGGGCGCGTTTCAGGACGCCTTTGGGTCGCTGACGCGGACGGTTGGGTCCCTCGCTTCGACGCTGTTCAACACGTTCCTCTCACTTCTGTTTGCGTTCTTCCTCCTTCGAGAAGACGAACGACTCTCTGGGTGGTTCCACGCCAACATCGCAGACGAAGACTCTGACGTCGCTCAGTATCTCGCTGCCGTCGACGAAGGGTTAGAATCGGTCTACTTCGGATACACCCTGACGATATTCGTCGTCATCATCATCGCTGCAGTCGTCTATCTCGTGTTCAATCTCGTCGCGCCATCGGGCATGGAAATTCCCGCTCCGATTCCACTCGCAGTCGTCACTGGTCTGTTCACTATCGTCCCGTTAGTCGGGCGAAGCATCGTCTACGCAGTCGTCACGGCATATCTGGTAGTCGTCGCACTCCAAACGAACCCGTCGGCCCTCTGGTTCCCACTCCTCTTCGTGGTGGTGATGGAACTGCCGTTCGACAACCTCGTTCGAATCTACATCCGACCTGCGCTCTCCGGACGGTTGTTCCCGATGGGTCTCATCGTCTTCGCCTATCTCGTCGGCCCACCGCTGTTCGGGTGGTACGGCATCTTCTACGGCCCGTTCCTCATGGTCGTCGTCGTCTTATTCCTCCGACTGAAGTTCCCCAGAATGCTCCACCCCGGAGACGAGGAGAACCCACTCAGACCCGCCGAACCGGAGTCCGATTGGCCACTGGACGAGGACCAGACCCGCCTCGACGACGTTCGAACGGACATCGACGAACCGACGGGAACGTCAGATTGAGCGGAGAACATCGGGCATATCGAACGGTTCGGGGATTTCTTGGGTGATACCGGGACCAATCCAAACATCTGTGGCAGTGAATTATTAATAATTTGCTGTCATTATGGTGGTATGAGTGTAATTCTGGAGTTCTCGATAGCGGCCGAGAATTTCGAACTCGGAAGCGTGTTGATGGAGCCGCCATCGATGCGTCACGAACTCGAACGGGTCGTCCCGACAGGCAACATGATTTTACCATTCGTGTGGGTTACCGGTGAGGACCACGACACGTTCGAGGAAACCGTGCGACGAAGTCCTCGAGTCCGTGAACTACTCCGCCTCGATTCTATCGACGACAGTGTGCTCTACCGCATCGACTGGAGCACGGAACCGTCGAACCTCATCGAATGCATCAGTACATCAGATGCCACTGTCCTCGATGCACGCAGTGACGGCGACTGGGTGTTCCGACTTCGGTTCCCGGACCACGACGCACTCTCCGAGTTTCACGACGCCGTCGTAGAACGCGATATTCCAATCCACGTCGAACGGACGTTCACGCTCACCGACGAGGAGAGAGACGGCTATCGATTCGACCTCACCTCAGAACAACGAGAAGCACTCGTGTTGGCCCTTCAGCGAGGTTATTTCGAGACACCAAGCCGCGTGGGTTTAGACGAACTCGCCGACGAACTCGACATCAGTCGACAGGCACTCTCACACCGTATCCGCCTCGGTAACGAGAAAGTCCTCCGGAGCACACTTATCTCGACAGAAGCGAACCACGGCTAAGTGATATCCACTTAACTCCGTTTCCGAGTCAACCTTGAACCTCAAGCCGTGGGGTAACGTAACACGAAGCATGGCGCGTGAGACCGGTGAACACGAAACCATCGCACGAACGCCGACAACCGACGACGTCTTCGAGGCACTCGCTACCTCGCCTCGTCGCCAGTTGCTCCTCGCACTCGAAGATGCGAACTCTCACGCCGACAGTTCGTTCGACCCGACGAACCTCCTTGCTGACGGTGACGAACTCGCCATCGCCGACTCGACACAGATAGAACTCGTTCACGTCCACCTTCCGAAACTCGACAATCAGGGATTCGTCGACTGGAATCGTGACACGGGAACCATCGAGACTGGGCCGGAGTGGGGCACAATCGAACCGGTCCTCTCCGTGATTCGCGAGCACCGAGACGAATTCCCCGGTGGATTGCTCTAGCGCGCCGTTTGCACGTCCGTCAGGTCTCACGACCCGATTCATTGCCGTCTGGTCCGACCCCTGAGACGCCGTGCGCCCGTTTCCAATACAGTGCGACGAGTATCGAGTTGACGAACATGAGTACGGTGAAGGCGACGATACCACCGTCCACGCCGGTGTCGGGAAAGACGGCGACGGCGATGAAGAGCGCGATATTGACGTTTCGGCCGGCCGTGCCGAGCGCGAGAATTCGACGACTCTGCTGGGTTGGTCCGCCCAACACCCATCCGATTCCGATGGACGCGAACACGAACAGGGACATCAGCAGTAACGCGCCCGTCGCGAAGAGCGCGACGAACACGTCGATAATTCTGTCGAGCCCTAATAGAAGCGTGATACCGAGCGCGAGTACCAACGAGAGGTTCGCGAGCAGAACGACAGGCCGAGCGAGACGAGTGGCGAGTTCCGGCCTCAGCGCGCGAACGAGGATTCCAGCGACCACGGGGACCAGGAGAACGAAGGTCAAGGGGAGGAAGAACCGCCACGGAGAGACCGATGTCTCGACTTGGAGGACGAACAGCATCGCGGCGACGAACACTGGGACGGTCACCACGGAGATAACGGTCAGGGCCGTGGTGAGTCTCACTGCTTCGTGTGAATCCTCACCGGCGAGCCTGATGAGTTGGGGGATGAATGGCGCGCCGGGTGCGACTGCGACCAGCACAAACGTAAGAAGGAACGGTTGGGAGAGGTCGAACACCGCGCCGAAGAGGAGTGCCAGCAGTGGGACGAAGACCAGATTCGTGAGCAACCACCGTCCGACGAGGTTGTACTCTCGTATCGTTCGGAGGATGTCTCCCCGTGTCAACTGGATTCCGAACGCAGCCATGAGGGCCGCGAGTGCGACTACCGCGGCGATTCCCTGGATACTCGATAGTAGTCTGACGAGGAGGTCGAGATTACTGCTCACGCCCGCGTCGGTCATTGGCTTCGTACTGCTTTCATCCTCGGACTCTCCCTGGTACCTCTTCCATCAGGAGCGACTTTCGAACGTGTCCCTCGAATTTCTGCGATAGTCCGCTGCAAAAAATGAAGTCTCTTCCTGTTCGACTTACTCCCTCGCCATAATCTGGTCCATCTCTGCTTCTTCGTGGACGAACGGTTCGCCGCTGACGTCGACGGTCACCCGCGTGAGGTCACCCGTGAACTCGAATGGAGTCCGGTCACGGTACCTGTCGCTCACGGCGCTGACTGCGTCCTTTCCGCAACTCAGTCCCGCAGTCAGCCCCATCGTAATCGGAATCGTCGTCGGGATGTCTCCCTCGCCAACTTGGTCGTCGCCATAGTACAGCCGAACGGTTGCTGGCACACCCTTCCCCTTACTCATGTCGGGCTCTCCAGTCGCTTCGAACTCCATCCGGACCGAAACCTCGCCTTCTGGAATCGGGTCGTCAGCGACGACTTCGTACTCTTCGATGCCGACGTAGTTGTGGACGTACCGGAGGTGGTTGTCCTCGACGTACAGTGAGTAGCCACCGGACCGAGCACCGTGGGCGATGAGTACACCGTCGGCACCTCCCTCGGGAATCGTGACGTCTGCCGTGATGCTGTGGTCGCGGTTGAAGACTTTGACCGCCGCGTTCTCCGGGACGTGCTGAGTGCCGGGGTAGTAGACGTACCTCTCACGGGGCTTTCCGGGCTGTGGGCGCCACTCTGCGAACCGTTGGACGCCACGCCCATCGAGTGGGAGGACGTCGTAGCGGCCTGCTTCTGTCCACCACAACTGGGCGAGTTCGAGCACCTTCTCGGGATGTTCTGCCGCCACGTCGTGGGCCTCAGAGAAATCTTCCGCAATGTGGTACAGTTCCCATCCCGAGTCTTCGATTGAAGTCGCAGACAGGTCCTCGGCAGTCATCGGCTCGCCGAGTGGCCACGGGCGGACTGCACGCCACCCGTCGTGGTAGATTGCTCTCGTCCCGAGCATCTCGAAGTACTGGGTCGTGTGCTGTTCTGGCGCGTCCGGTTCGTCGAGCGAGTACGCGAGGCTCGTTCCCTCGATTGGTGACTGTGCGTAGCCTTTCACTTCGTCGGGAGCGTCGATGCCGAGCAACTCCAGAATCGTCGGCATGAGGTCGATTGCGTGGACGAACTGCTCGCGCACGTCGCCGCGCGCCTCGATTCCCTTCGGCCACGAGACGATGAAGGGGTCGCTCGACCCACCGCGGTAGGTTTCGCGCTTCCAGCGCTGGAACGGCGTGTCGCCGGCCCACGTCCACCCCCACGGGTAGTGATTGAAGTACTTCGGCCCGCCGAGTTCGTCCATTGCTTCGAGATTCTCTTCGAGGCTTTCGGGGACGTTGTTGAAGAATCGGTTCTCGTTGACCGACCCGGTGGGTCCTCCCTCGGCGCTCGCACCGTTGTCGGAGACGACCATCACGAGGGTGTTGTCGAGTTCACCAATCTCGTCGAGATAGTCCAGTACCTTCCCAATCTGTGCGTCGGTGTGTTCGAGGAAGCCAGCGAACACCTCCATCATACGGGCGTAGAGTCGTTGTTCGTCGTCCGAAAGTGAATCCCAGTGGTCGACGTCTGGGTTGTGTGGTGAGAGGTCTGTCCCCTCGGGGACGATGCCCAGTTCTATCTGGCGTTCGAGAATCTGCTCGCGTGCTGCTTCCCACCCCATGTCGAACTCGCCTTCGTACTTGTTCGCCCACTCGATTGGAACCTGGTGTGGGGCGTGGCAGGCACCCGGTGCGAAGTACGTGAAGAACGGCTTGTCCGGGTCGACCTGTTTGGCGTCGCCGATGAATTCGATAGTCCGTGCGGCCAAATCTTCGGTGAGGTGGTACCCCTCTTCTGGTGTGGTCGGTGGTTCGACCTGATGGTTGTCGTAGACCAGCGTCGGCGTGTACTGGTCGGTATCGCCGCCGAGGAACCCGTAGAAGCGCTCGAACCCACGGCCGAGTGGCCACCCGTCGTAGGGGCCTGCGGCACTCGTCGCTTCGGCGGGTGCGAGGTGCCACTTTCCAATCGCGTACGTGCTGAACCCCTCTTCGACCAGAATCTCTGAGAGGAAGCCATTTTCGTGCGGGATGTGGCCGTTGTAGCCGGGGAACCCAGTCGATATCTCGGTGATTCCAGCCATCCCGTTAGAGTGGTGGTTTCGGCCGGTGAGGAGGCAACTTCGCGTCGGTGAGCAGAGTGCCGTCGTGTGGAAGTTGTTGTATCTGAGGCCATCGTCCGCCAATCGGTCGATATTCGGCGTATCGATGAGCCCACCATAACAGCCCAACTGCCCGAATCCGACGTCGTCTAAGACGACCATGAGGACGTTCGGGGCATCTTCGGGGGCACGCGTTTCTTCGGGCCACCAGGGTTCTGATTCGTCGTACGTGCGGCCAATCCGGCCGTGGAACTCTCGGTTAGACATTGATGTCGTTCTCCCCCTTCGACCGAGAACTGTGCCAGCGACGAGAACACGTATCAACCTCTTGTGAGCCTTCTATCGCTCGCTCTCTCGGCGTTTTGGGATAGACAGATAGTCACGCTGAAAAATAATAATGTTTTTTCACGTACATCGTGAGTGTTCCGTTGTCGGTTGCTTACCGGGGACGAGACAGTCAGGAAACTGCCGAAGACGGCGAATCTCGCTTTCGGTCACCTGTCTGCCGATTCCCCTCCCATTCTGTCGCGAAGTTGGTCCGAGATACCGCTCAGGTGAGCAGTCCCGAAGATAGCGACCAGCAGGCCACCGAGCGAGTTGTACATCAGGTCGAGGATGGTGTCGTCGAGTCCGTACTGGGTGAGCACCTCTTCGGCACCGAGCAGTTGGGAGACGACGCCGATGTAGAACTCGAGGAGTTCCCACATCACACCGAAGGCCATCACGAAGACGAGCAGGTACGCGAACATGAACCGTGCGGGCATGTTGATGTACTCGGTGTGTTCCATCAGTGCTCGAGTCACAGCGTACGCGGCACCTGCGACCAGCGACGACGACAGCGCGTGAGTCATGTGGTCCCACCACCAGACGGCCTTGTACGCGCTCAGGAAGTCGAGGCCCGGAAGCGGCAGCGTCCCGAATGCGTGAAGGAACATCGCAGTCGATATCCAGAGGACGATGCCGACGTTCATCGTGAAGTCGTACCGGCGTTTGAGCACGCCGGGCAAGAGCGTCACGAGCAGTCCGACACCGGCGTTGACGAAGACACCGCTGTTACCGTAGTAGAGGCCGAGCGCGAAGATGACGAGCATCAACACCTGCAGGATACGGACGAGCGTGTGCTCGACGCGCCCACGCCGTTCGACCTGCTGGTCAGTAATCATGCTGCCACCTCCGGTTCTGGCTGTGCGTCGACGTTTGCTCTGAGTTGGCGTCTGAAGTACCAGCGGAAGACGAATCCGCCGACGACGCCCGCGAGTACCGCGGCGGTAAAGATTATCATCAGTTCGTCGTTCGTCTCGACGAACGCCGTTCCGAGATACTGCGCCGAGATAGCCGACCCGACGGCCCAGAACCCTGCGGTGGCCATCGTCGCCATCGCGACGAAGAACACGGCGAAGCCGGGTGTCATCCGAACTGTCGTCGTCATCTGGAGGGCGACGACGACGAGCATCGCGAGCGTGGCGATACTCAGACTCGTGACGACGTCACTGAAGAACGACGGTTGCCCGAGTCCGATAACTAACGGGATGGACGCGAGGACCAACAGTGGCCACGACATCGTCCGTGTCCACGAACGATAGACGATTGCGGGGGTGATGGCGACGAGTGCCGTGACTGCCGCTATCGCCATGAACACGAGCAGTCCAGCGAGGAAGCCGAGAACCGCGAGGATAGCGAGGAGTGCGGTAATCGCCCACGCGATGGCCGCGTTTACTTTCTGGTCACGAACGAACCACTCTTCTGGTAACTGTTGACTCATGATGACTCACCGAGGCACTCGCCGGTGCGCCGATGGGCACCGACCGAACCGATTGAATAATTGTCCTATATTCAAATAAAGATGCGTGCAGTTTCTGGCGAATACTACACTGATTCCTTCAAGAATTACGGATTGTATGGATTCGAGTAACACATGTTTAATCTCTGCCAGACTGTACTCTCTGTTGACAGCTGAACCTTCGAAACGACGTGTAGACTGACTCGACGGGTGCCCTCATCGACAATCCTGGGGATGCGCTCGGATACTGGCCACCCCCTGCGGTGGACCCAGCGTGGCCGGTCAATATCGAATTCAGTGTGCAACCAGATGGACCATGGAGACTCCAACGAGAACTGTGCTGACACGAGTACCGAATCGTCGACGACGACCGACCGATGCCGAGTGTGGTTATCCACGTAACAGACTGCGTGGTGGTTCGTTGGTCGGTTTTCGCCGAGCATCGACCCCAAGCACGGTACGGAGAGACGTAGATGAACGGTAGCCACCGGTCCCAAAAGGCTCTCGTCGGTGTGTTGGTGATGCTCGTGGTCCTCGCAATCATCCCGGGGCTTGCGACTGCGAAGACGGAGGTTGGGCCAACCGTCGTGGTCGAACGTGGAGAGAGACTCACCGACGACCTGACGGTTGCCGCCGGCACGGTCATCGTTCGCGGAACAGTCGAGGGAGACGTAACTGCGCTCGCGGGTGACGTCGTCGTCGCCGGTGAGGTCACCGGTGACGTGACAGCGCTCGCGGGGCGGGTCGAGGTGACCGGAGAAGTCGGTGGGAAGGTGACGGCCTTCGGTGGGGTTACGACTGTCTCGGGCACTGTCGGTGACGGCATCGACGCAATCGGTGGGGCCTTACAAGTCTCTGGTGCGGTATCCGGCACCGTCGATGCAATAAGTGTGCTCGTCACTGTCGAAGAAGGTGCCACAGTCGACGGCAGATTGCAGACGACAGCGGTCAGAACGCACGTGAACGGAAGTGTCAGTGGTGAACCCGAGACGGCGGTCAATCAATCGAATGTCGGAGCGTCCGACTCGCCGTCGCCGCCGTCACTGGCTTCGGATTCGCCGTCCTCGATACGGGAGTCGCCCGTCGCTGCACTGCCCCCGAGGCTGACTATGCACCCACCCTCGGGCGTATCGACGTTGGTGGCGACGACTCTCACACCGGTACAACTGCAGATTCTCCCGTTCGGAATCTCGTTCCTCGACGCGTACGGGTTCTTCGTGAATCTCCTCCTCGGCGTGTTGTTAATCGGGGTTCTCCCACGTTTCTCGACGCGCGTGGCGTCACGAGTCGTCGAGGACCCTGTTCGCACTGCCGGGTTCGGACTCGCGACGACCATCGTCGTTCCAATCGTCCTCGTGCTCTTCGGTATCAGCCTCTTCGGCCTCCCCCTGGCACTCGCCGGTGGTGCACTCGCGTTCGTCCTATGGTGGGTCGGCGCCGTCTACGGCCGATTCGCCGTCGGTGTTTGGCTTATAGGAGCAATCCCCCGAGGGGCCGCGTACGTCGACGTCGACGTCGAACCCATCGAGAACCGTTGGGTGAGTCTCTTCGTCGGTATCGTCGTCGTGAGTCTGCTCGTCGCGGTTCCCGTCATCGGCCCCGTCGTCGACACCGCAGTCGCCATTCTCGGAGTCGGTGCGCTCGTTCGACTCGTCTACCACGCCTATACTCGAACTGAGCGAGTCACGCCTGTCGAGACGGATGCTCCGGACGTCCTCGTGGAGGACTGATACTCCCGTGGAGTGTCTTCCAATCGTCTCGTGACACGCTGGGTGAACTTTATCCTCCTACGTGTTATACTCTTGACGTAGCGAACTGGGAGTCGGTCGTCTCGCCCGACGACACCCGTGAGTATTCCAACGACAGTCCAACACGACACACCTACTACCCGTATCATGACAACCGAACCCGACCGACGGAGAGACGACGCACCGACTGACCCGCCACAGGAGGGGATGGCCTGGATTCCGGGTGGCACGTACACGATGGGTTCTGACAAGTTCTACCCCGAAGAGGGACCACCGCGTGCGGTCACTGTCGATGGGTTCTGGATGGACACCCACCACGTGACGAACGCCGAGTTCGCCGAGTTCGTCGACGAGACTGGGTACACGACGTTCGCCGAACGCGACCCATCACCCGACGATTATCCCGACGTCGACCCGGAGAAACTCGTCGCAGGGTCTGCCGTGTTCACCTCACCGAACCATCCGGTCAATCTCCAGAACCCGAATCACTGGTGGGCGTACATCCCCGGTGCAGACTGGCGACATCCGCTCGGACCTGACAGTTCGATAGCCGGCAAAGAGGACCATCCAGTCGTTCACGTCGCCTACGAGGATGCCGAGGCGTACGCAGAGTGGGCCGGAAAGACACTTCCCACGGAGGCACAGTGGGAACGCGCCGCCCGCGGTGGATTAGACGGAAAACGATTCGTATGGGGTGACGAACACGTCGTCGACGGACGACTGATGGCCAACACGTGGCAGGGGCAGTTCCCCTACGAGAATCAGAAACTCGATGGCTACGAACGAACCTCTCCAGTCGGTGCGTTCCCCGCGAACGATTACGGCCTCTACGACATGGCAGGAAACGCGTGGCAGTGGACTCGTGACTGGTACAGCGACGACCCACAGGCAGGCACGGCAGACGCCCCAACCTGTTGTACACCGACGAACCCCCGAGGGGTCACAGAAGAACAGAGCATCGACCCTCGCGACCCGACGCAGATTCCACGAAAAGTGCTCAAAGGCGGGTCGCACCTCTGCGCGCCCAACTACTGTTTCCGATATCGACCCGCGGCGCGCTACCCAGAACCCATCGACACCTCGACGAATCACGTGAGTTTCAGGTGTATCGTCGAGGTTGCCTGACGCCGAGGAGTCGAATCTCGCCCACCGACGTCCTCAGTCGCTGGCGTCCTCGCTCGGCGACTGCTCTGCTGGTTGTGGTTCGACGTCGGCCTGCGAGTGCCACTTCGCACCGACGACAGTTTGCTCTGGAATCGACTCGTCTATCTTGGGCTTTCTGGTGAGCAATCGCTCCAGAATCGTCAGGTCGGTTGGGTTCTCCTTTTCGATACGGTGATACTCGATGACGACTCCGTCGTCGCCCGGACGTACCACGAAGTAGTTGAGGCGGAACGACGAGTAATAGACCGACGGGAGTAAGCCGAGCATCACGGACCGACGATGGAGTCGTTTTAACCACGTCCCAGTGTTGACGACGGCCCTGTCGTCGACAACCGTGAGTGACGCCCGGTGGGTGTGGCCGTAGATGAACACCGCGACGTCTGGATGCGCTTCGAACACTTCCTGTGCTCCTCGCACGTACGCGTTCGAAACCTCCGTGGGTGACTCGTTTTGAATCAGACCGAACCGTGTGAGTGTCTTTCGCACGTCTCTGACGACGAAGAAGAGCGGAACCGAGAGGAGGACGAGGATGAGGATGATGACCACGTCGACGAATAAGACGACGTCGAGGAGGATACCTGCGAATCCGATGAACCTGATGAACGACTCGACGAGTGCAAGTGGTTCCGACCAGATGCCGAACAGTGAGAGGACGAACGCTACGAGGTACAACACACTCACGTTGAACAACAGCAAAAACGGGAGGACGGCGTACCGAAGAAACGGACTCATCTCGCGATAGAAGTACTTCGAAATCATCCAGTCGGGTATCTCCGTCATCGGCGTCACCGATTGGATGTCTTTCAACCAGTTGAACTTCCCTCGTGCCGAGAGTTTTCCCGCCCGACTCGTGATGTGTTGGTTGACGAAATAGCCCGGTGGGTTCGCATACGGGTTTCCGAAGTCGGGGCTCTCGTTGTTCTGGTCGCGCTGTTGTCCGTGTTCTATCCAGACGACTCGGTCACCGACGTCACGTGTGATGACGACTTCCTGTTCGAGTGTGACGTTGTACTCGGCCAACCGGTCGACGTACGCTGGATAGCAGGCGAGTTCGTAGTCGTGGTTTCCCGGGATGAAGGTTATCGGCACGTTCTCGCCCGTCGCGCGGAACTGCTCGAACAGTTCGGGATATCGCTCGACGAGTGCGTCGAACTTGTCCATCCCTTCGAGTTCGGTGAACTCCCACAGGCCGAACGCGTCGCCGTTGACGATGAGTTCTGCGTCTTCGTCAGTCGCTTCGAGGGTGCGGAGAAAGTCGAGTAATTCGGGTTCGAACTCGACGTTCTGCAGTTGTTCGTCACCCCCGATGTGGAGGTCACTGATGAAGTAATAGCGGGTGTGTGTATCTGTCTGGTGTTGAGATGGCACCGTGTCGTTCGGGTCTCTCATGGATGTCTGGCTTGTCGTGAAGTCCCGTCCGTCGGAGACGAACGGGCGACGATATCTCACATACGTGTGCTGTAAACTTACCTGTATGTGCTCCTCACAGGTGTTCGAAATCAGGGTGCAAGAGGACCAAACCCATCACGAGACGTTCGTATCAATCGTTCTGGATTTACGCACGTACCGGTGTAAGGGACAGTGTGGCATCCCGGTATGTCCGGTGACGATTTCTCGTCGGGAGGTTCGACACTGGGCGAAACCTCGGAGAACTGATAACTGGACCCGGGATTGTACTGTGTACTCACCACTCATGTGATAGTCGACCATCTCGATGCGGCCGACACAGAACCGTAACGGGACGGCCGATGGTTTGGAAGACAATAACGCTGTCAACCACGGTTCTGGAGGCGAAATTCGTCTGCTTTGCATCTCACGTACCTCTCTAATTAACGAACAGGTCGGGAGAATCTATCGCCAGTTAGTCTCCGTATACCGGGTGGCACGAGTGTGAATTCTGGACCATCCTCCTGTCGGCGACAGTCACCGCGTCGGGGTTCGTTTTTTGGGCCCGATACTCTCAGGTATCGGTCCCGTACAGGTGTGTCGACGCTAGTCGACTACCCACCCGTCCAGCGCCGGCATCGACCCACACTGCCGGGTCGCCTACTTCAAAATTACAGCTGTATGGGTGTAATGGATAGTCCACCCGGTCCTCGTCTCACACAGGACCACAGGGTGTTTACTATGACTTTTAAACATTCGGACCTCCCGAACGTTCCGCTCGCAGTATTCCTATCCTGGGAGTTCACGCTCCGAAACTAGCGTTTCTCAGTACGTCGACCACGTTTGGTTTCGAACATCCGAATAGATATGTCGTGTGTGGGGTGTCACCATGCCATCTGGGGGCGTACTGGTGACGTTCTTCACGTTTGGCATGCCCATCATTTCCGTGTTAGGCCATGTCAAGGTGCCGGCATAACATAATCATTCGGCTCTCCGGAACGTGGGGCTTGCCTCCATCGTCCTGGTGAGTTCAGTGGGTCCTGCAGCGTCTGTGTCTTCCCCATCGTGGATGACGAGGCTCGACGTACCGACGTCAGTACGGAGGTACTTCTTTAACCTCCGCCGACACAATCTCGGTCATGGGTGAACACGACACGTCCCGGGGCCTCAAGACGACTGCCATCTCGTTAGAACTCGTCGAGGAGATACTCGAGCGAGAGGGGGCAACGATGAGCGAACTGGCGGACGCGACTGGTCTCGCGAAGAGTACTGTTCACTCCCATCTCGGTACGTTAGCGGAGTTCGGCTACGTCGTAAACACCGACAACCGATACCATCTCGGGGCGAAGTTCTGCCACCTCGGCGACTACGTCCGAACGAGAAAAGAGTATTATCGGGTGGCACAGGAGACTGTCGAATGGCTCAATCAAGAGTCCGCGATGGAAGCAGACTTCGCGGTGGAAGAACACGGTCGAATCGTCTCGCTGTACGGCGATTTAGAGTTCGCGAATTCGACGCGATTTCTCATCGATGGGAGCCCGTTCCACGTCCACACTACCGCGTCCGGTAAGGTCATCATCGCCGAGTATCCCGAGAGTCGCGTTCGAGAAATCATCGACCGATGGGGACTTCCAGCATCGACAGACGAGTCTATCACCACCGAAGAAGAGCTGTTCGCTGAACTCGACCGTGTCCGCGAACAGGGCTACGGCGAGAATATGGGTGAGGCGATAGAGGGATTTTGGGCCGTCGGCAAAGCGGTGAAATCTCCACGTGGAGAGGTCTACGGGTCGTTGAACCTGAGCGGTCCCACGTACGCCGTCGACGACGAGACGAAAGCGACGCAAGTCGAGTTACTCGACAAAGCAGTCGAACGGTTCGAACAGGGAATCGACGAGATGTACCAGACTCGCCAGCAAACAGACGGTGGGGCGTAAGGAGGCGCCGCTTCAAGCCGGGACGTCGCTGGACGGGACGATACCGTCGTCTGTCCAGCCACGTCGGTCGTAATATTCGTCCAGTGCCGCCTCGAAGCCATCTAACTGGGCTTCGTACGGGAGTGTGTCGTCGCTCCGGTCGAACCCACGCTGATTGTTGAAGTGGCGTTCGAGCGTGACGATGCGGTCACCGACCGCCAGCAAGTCTTCGAAGTCGGCACCGAAGAGCGCCTCGTAACGCTCCGGCGTCATGTAGTCCCGTGAGAACTTACAGACGATTCCGCTGTCGTTCAGCGCCATCTGATTTTCCTTCTCGATGAGTCGCTTCGGCTTGCCCTCGAACCCACTCGGTGGGTACGCGTCGTCGTTCCCGACGAGCGGATACTCCTGTGAGTAGAAGACGGCGTACATGTGGTCTGCGCCGCGATTCGCAACTGCATACGAGAGGCCCTGTCCGTGGAGGACACGGCCTTCGTGAGCAGCGAAGTCCATTCCTTTTACCGTCCAGTCTTCGACGTCGAGTTCGTCGTGGACGCGGGCGATACCCTCGGCGAGTTCGTCACCGACGCCCTCACGGAAGGCGATTCGTTCCACGAGGTCGTGGATAAGGTCGGCGTTGCCGAACTCGTCTTCGCTCTCCAGATACGCCGCGACGGTGTTCCCCGCCGATATCGCGTCTAACCCGTATCTGTCACAGAGTTCGTTCGATTTCATCACGTCGACGATGTCGTCGACGCCCGAGTTCGACCCGAACGCCATCGTCACCTCGAACTCGGGGCCTTCGGTCTCGACACCTCTGTCTTCGTCTCTCGTGGGGAGTTTACAGGCGAAGGCACAGGCCGAACAGGTCCCTTTCTTGTACTTCTTCTCCTCGATTGCGTCGCCGTTGATTTCGTCTGCCTCGTCGAAGGACTGCTCGGAGAAGTAGTACGAGGGGAGGCCATCCATCTCGTTTGCGAGGTCCAACACGGCGACGGTCCCCTGTCGTTTCATGATGTGTTCGTCGGTGGCGGCCTCACGGTGAATCTCCATCTGCGACGACGGAATCTCGATATCGGGTTCGGAATCGCCGTCGAACGTAATCGCCTTCACGTTCTTCGACCCGAGGACGGCACCGAGACCACCCCGGCCGAACGCTCGTTCTTCACTGGTCATGATGGACGCGAACCGAACCTGATTCTCACCTGCCGGCCCGACGACTGCCGTCTGGTCC
Organism: Haloferax sp. YSSS75; assembly: GCF_046764215.1. Taxonomy (GTDB): domain Archaea; phylum Halobacteriota; class Halobacteria; order Halobacteriales; family Haloferacaceae; genus Haloferax. Next base: position 364,853 of record NZ_CP177207.1, on the reverse strand, counting down.
GCGCCGAGTCCGTGTTCGTCGTCGATGTACGCCACCGTCTCGGGAACCGTCGCCTCGGCGAGTTCGGGTACTGATTCGAACTCCACACCGTCGTCGGTGACGTGGACGACGACGAGTTCGTCGCTCGACCCGGTGAGTTCGATTGCTGCGTAGCCAGTACCTGCGAGGTGGCGAGAGACGAACCCGCCGGCGTTCGACGAACAGAGACCGTTCGTCAACGGGGAGACGCTGGTGCAGTTCGTTCGACCGGTGAAACTCATGTTCGAAGACTGCATCGGCCCCGTCGTGAAGTAGACCCGATTCTCCTCGCCGAGTGGGTCGGCGTCGAACGGAATTCGGTCGTGTGCGAGTTTCGTCGCCACACCTCGTCCACCGACGTACGATTCGAGTATTTCGTCGATGGATTCGGTTCGCGTCTCTCGTCCGCCCACGTCGACTGACAGCAACGCTCCCTTCGTGTGTAACATTAGCATGAACAGTCTCGTCGTGGCACTAATCGATTACGGTCACCGTGTTCTCCGTCACCACCTGTCAGGTGAGTACCCGAAACGAAACCAGATACTGTGTACGTCTTCCATACAAAGCGTGGACAAATTATTTATGACTGTTCCGCATGGGTCAGACCATGGTAGCGGGTCCATCGATTCACGAGTTACACTTCGACGATGCCCCGAACGTTGACGCGGTTCCAGGGCCGAAGTCGAAGCGACTCCTCGAAAAACAGCAGCGTATCGACAGCAGTGCAGTCGCGTACCCCGAAGACATCCCCATCGCGTTCGACAGCGGGAAGGGTGCGACGGTCCGGGACGCGGACGGGAACACCTTCATCGACATGTTCGCCGGCATCGGCGTCCTGAACGTCGGGCACTCGAACCCGTACGTCCTCGACGCCGTCCACGAACAGACCGACAAGTTCGTCCACACCGTCGACTTCCCGACTGAAGCACGCCTCGAACTCATCGAAAAATTGAACGAGATTGCACCGGGGAACCTCCAGGGGAACAACCGCGTCGTCTTCGGTGGTCCAACCGGGAGTGACGCCATCGAGGCGGCCATCAAACTCTCGAAGTACAACACCGACGGAACTGGGTTGGTCGCGTTCCGGGGTGCATATCACGGTGCGACGAGCGGTGCGATGAGTCTCACCGGCAACAAGAGCTTCAAAGGCGAGTACACGCCGCTTCTCCCGGACGTGGTTCACGCACCCTATCCGAACCCGATAGAGATGGGAAAGGGACCACAGGAGGCAGTCGAACACTCGCTCGAAGAGGTCAAAGCAATCTTCGAAGACCCCTACGGTGGCCTCGCGAACCCGGCCGGTATCTTCGTCGAACCGATTCAGGGCGAAGGAGGGGTCGTCACGCCGCCGAAGGGATTCCTCCAAGGACTCCGTGACATCGCGGACGACAACGACGTTCCGCTCGTCTTCGACGAGATTCAGAGTGGTCTCGGTCGGTCCGGTCAGTGGTGGGCCAGCGAGTGGTACGACGTGACGCCCGACGTGATGACGTCGGCGAAAGCCCTCGGCGGGACCGGATTCCCCCTCTCGGCGACTATCTACCACGAGGACCTCGACACGTGGGGGTCGGGCGACCACGCCGGAACCTACCGTGGCCACGTCGTCGGCATGCGTGCCGGCACGCGCGCCATCGAGTACATCCAGGAACACGACCTGCTCGCACACGCACGCGAACTCGGTGAGTACATCCGGACGCGACTCTCGGAGGCCGCGGCGGGCAACCCGCGGATTGCCGACGTTCGCGGGAAGGGCCTCTTCATCGGTGCCGAGTTCGTCGACGAGAACGGTGCCCCCGACGCTGAAGCGGCGGACGCACTCCAGCAGTACTGTTTCGAACACGGCGTCCTCGTCTGGAAGGCCGGCCGGTACGGCAACGTGCTCCGACTGCTCCCACCGCTGGTCCTCACGCAGGAACTCGCGGAGACGGCACTCGACGTCGTCGTGGACGGCATCGAAACCGTCACCACGGACGCACAGCGACACTGACGACCCACCGAATTCCATGTCACAGCAACGAATCCTCACGGACGACGCGCCACGCACGGACAATCCCTATTCGCAGGGCGTTCGCGCAGGAGAGACGCTCTACGTCTCGGGCTACGGCCCTGTCGACCCGGAGACTGGCGACGACGTCGACGGCGACATCCAGGCGCAGACAGACCAAGTGCTCGACAACGTTGCCGCCGTCGTCGAGGAAGCAGGTGGCGACGGTCTCGACGACGTCGTGAAAGTCACGGTGTACGTCACCGACTTAGACGACTACGAACGAGTCAACGAGGCGTACGGCGCGCGGTTCTCTGACGTACCGCCCGCGCGAGTGTGCGTCGAAGTATCCCGCCTTCCCGGCGACGTTCGCGTCGAGATGGATGCCGTCGCCTATCTCGGGTAGGGAACGTCGTCGGCGAACGGGTTCGAGAAATTAGTCGTCGAGTTCGTCGACGCGTCGGTCACGCGCTTCGTTTGCCGCGTCCACGCGTTCGATGAATTCGGACATCTGTGCCTTCATATCCGACCGAAGGTCGGTGGCTGAGAACTCCTCGGACTCGGCGAGGAGTCTGACGAACGCCTGTAGTTCTTCGTCCGACAGGCGCTCGAACTCGCCGAACTCCAGTTTGTCGATGACTTCGTCCACGTCGATTTGGCCGACTGGTTCGACGTTGAAATCGACAGTCACCATCCGGTAATCCGACCCGGCGAGTTCCTGTTCCGCTTTGTTGACGCCCTCTGCCAGCATGTCTTTGAACGGCGTGTAGTAGCCCATCGTCCCGAGGTGGAGGAACGCCAGCATGTCGGTGATACCTTTCGTGTAGGCTTCTCTGTCTTCGGCGTCGGGATTGAAGACGGTCTCTCGGTCCCGGTCTTCGAGCGACTCGAAGAGAATCGAGAAGTCGAGAATCGCGTTCCGGAGGCGACGGCGAATCCGATTCCGCTTTTGTTTCTTCGAGTGTTCCGTGTAGTCGGTCTTTCGTTCGAGTAAGAACTCCCGGTCACTCGGGGTGAGAATTCCGCGACCACGGTCGGCCGAGTAGGCGAGGTCGGCGTTCCCGGTTTCGGCGGATTCGTCGTTCATATACAAAATGTGTTTACTGAATCGATTAAAAGTTACGAATTATGCGGTCTCACGTGAAATTTCGCTCGATGGGGGTTTGGAACGACGATTTGTCTACAGTTTATGTGTACAATAGGTTGCTCGTGTCCCAACAGGAGTCTCCCGACCAATGGTCTCTCAAAAATAGTTTGCTGGCTGTCGATTTGCCCACTCGTGTCAACGAAAAATACCGCTCTGCCGGGTGTGTAAACAGATACCGTAGTCACCATCACCAGTAACCACAAATTTTATCTGTAATGTCACCACTTATCGTGATGTACGGCATCACGTGCCAGGGTGCACTCCGTACGAATCATGACGATGTGTTCCACCACAACAATCGGATACGACGGTCGCTGTGCCGCACAGTTAGCGAATCACTCACGCGGCGGTTCGAACGGGGGTGGGATGGATGAGCACCTCTGACGGTGCCGTCGCGGAGTTCCTCGACGAAATCGAACCGGTGATTTTCGCGTTCGGCGCGATAATTACGCTCCTCTTCGTCGTCGCGTTCAGCCTCAGTCCGGACGCGGCCTACGAGGCAGTCGACGGGGTCCGCGTCTGGATTCTGGCGCAGTTCAACTGGTTCTTCCTGTTGGCGATGCTGGGGTTCGTCCTGTTCCTCGGCCTCGTGATATTCGGCCCGTGGGGCAACCTCCGCCTCGGGGACAAGGAACCGGAGTACAGTTACCTCTCGTACTTCGCGATGATGTACTCCGCCGGACTCGCGGCCGGTATCGTGTTCTGGGGGCCGGCAGAAGCACTGTTCCACTACTCGACTGTTCCGCCGTTCTTCGGCGCTGAAGCGCAGTCTGCCGCGGCGATGCCGCTCGCCGTCCAGTACTCCATCTTCCACTGGAGTCTCACGCAGTGGTCCTGTTTCACCGTGATGGGACTCGGAATCGGGTACTTCGTCTACAACTACGACGCACCGCTGCGTGTCTCGGCGGTGCTGACGCCGATTCTCGGTGCCGACAACGTCGACGGGACACTCGGAAAAATCGTCGACATCCTCGCGGTGTTCGCGACGCTCGGGGGCGTCGCGACGTCGCTCGGATTCATCGGGAGCCAGTTCATCACCGGTCTCAACTTCCAGTGGGGCATCCAACTGGGTGACATCGGTACCATCCTCGTCATCACGGGAATGGTCGTCATCTTCACCGTCTCGCTGGTTCTGGGCGTCGACAGAGGTATCCGCCGCCTGTCGAACTTCAACATGGTGGTGTTCCTCCTGTTGATGGCCGCGACGTTGATATTCGGACCGACGATTCGTATCCTCGAACTCGGGACGCAGGCTATCGGTGGCTTCGTCGGCGACTTCTTCCAGATGAGCCTGTTCACGCAGGCAACCGTCGATAGCGGGAACAAGTGGGTCAACGCTTGGACCGTCTTCTACTGGTTGTGGCCTCTCGCGTGGTCACCGTTCGCGGGACTGTTCATCGCCCGCATCTCGCGGGGCCGCAGTGTTCGTGAAGTCGCGTTCGCTGGCATCGGTGCCACGTCGCTCGCGACCATTCCGTGGTTCGCCATCGTCGGTGGCTCTGGCGTCCTGCTGCAGCACAACGGCACGGCGAACATCCTCGGTCCGGTCTCCGAGTACGGCGAAGCAGTCTCGGGATACGTGCTGTTCGGGAACCTGCCGATTCTCGGCCCGGTTCTCCTGTTCGCGTTCCTCGTCCTCGTGACGACGTTCTTCGTCACGTCGGCCGACTCCTCGACGCTCGCCGTCTCGATGATGACGACCGGTGGCAAGAAACACCCGTCGTCCATCAACCGTATCTTCTGGGCGGTCCTTCAGGGTGCCGTCGCGTCCATCCTCATGGTCGTCGGTGGCGTGCGGGCGCTCCAGTCCGCCGCGATTATCACCGGCGCGCCGTTCGCTATCATCTGCGTCATCACGACCCTCGGTCTGATTCGGACCTTCCAGGACGACTACGGTCCGCTGCTCTTGCAGGACCGGACCACCCTCTGGGGTCGCTCTTCGTCCGAGAGTGGACAAGGCGCAACCGCAGGTGTCTCTGGACAGGACGACGACTGACCGGTGACCGTCCCCGTCGGAAGTGTACCTCCATCGTCGGTCTTCTTCTGTCGCCGATTCGACGCCAGACATCGCCGTCCGACACCCGACCGATACCAAGTTTTAATGTACGGTGTCAACAATTGCTGTGTATGAATCGGGATACTGCGGAGCCAGACACAGCAACGCTGCCCGGTCCCAACGCCGAACGGTGGATCGAATTCCACTCTGAGCACGCGGCACCGAGCGAGTACTCCCACGAGTTCGTGTGGGATATCACGGCGGAGGCGGACGGGCCGTTCGTCACCGACGTCGACGGGAACGTCCTCTTGGACTTCACCTGCCACATCGGCGCGGCACCACTGGGCTACAACAACGAGAAGATACTCTCGAAACTTCGTGAGTTCGACTTGGTCGAACCGATGAAGATTGCCGGGCAGGACATGTACTTCGGTGCGGGACCAGACCCGGAGACGGCCGAATTCCCCGGCGCGAGTCACCTCATGAACAAACTGACCGACGTGTCGTCGCAGTACGGGATGGATACGGTCTTCCTCTCGAACTCGGGTGCGGAAGCAATCGAAAACGCGATGAAAATCACCCACGACCACAAGCCCGTCGCCAAGTACGGGTACGCGTTCGATAAGAGCTTCCACGGCCGAACGCTCGGCACGCTCTCGCTCACGAAATCGAAGGAGGTGTACACACGCCACTATCCCGAGATTGCCGGCGTGAAGACCGTTCCGTTCTGTGAGGATGCAGGCTGTTCGGCAGGGACGTGTGACTGTGGGTTCTTCACTGGCGACGGGTCGCGACTTCGGAACTCGCTCGCCCCCGAGGGTGGTCACGTCAACCCCGACGAGGTTGCCTTCGCGATTCTCGAACCGATTCAGGGGGTCGGCGGATATCGCTTCCCGAGCGAGGAGTTCATGGCCGAAGTCGGCGACGTCTGCGACACCTACGACATCCCACTCGTCGTCGACGAGATTCAGTCCGGTGTGGGCCGGACGGGCGAGATGTGGGCCGCAGACCACTACCCAATCGAACCGGACGTCATCGCGAGCGCGAAGGGTCTCCGCGTCGGCGCGACCATCTCCAAATCGGATATCTTCCCGTCCGAGAAGAACCGCCTCGGGTCGACGTTCGGCGGCGGCGACTTGCTCGCGTCGATGCAGGGTGCGCTCACCCTCGACGCCATCGACGAGTACGACCTGCTCGACAATGCAACCGAACGCGGCAGACAGGCCAAGGAACTCCTCCGTGACGACGCGCCTGACCACGTCGTGGACGTCCGCGGGAAAGGACTCATGCTCGCCGTCGAATTCGACACGCCAGAGCGCCGGAACGCCGTCGTCGAGGCGGCGTTGAAACGTGGTCTGTTGACGCTCGGATGCGGGAAGAAGACGATTCGACTGCTCCCGCCGCTGGACTCGACGGAGCGAGAAATCGAGATGGGAATCGACATCTTCTGCGACGCGATGGACGCCGTGGCGACGCAGGCAGTCGCCTGAATCGTTCGGCAGGTATTCACCGTCGACGGCGGTTTCTCGCGGTCGACTACAGTTATTCGTCGTCGACTACGGTTACTCGTCGCCGAGGGTGTGCGCGACGACCGAAACGCCGTCGACGTCGTCCAGAGCGTCGAGAACAGTCCCGAGATGGTCGGGACCGCTCCCCTCCAACCCAACTTCGACCGGGACGCGATTCGGCCTCCCCTCGGCAGAACGGCCGACTCGTTCGACGCCGTCGAGTTCGGCACCGTGTTCTTCGACTGTCTCGGTTACTGCACCGAGGGCAGTTGGCCACCCATCGAGTTCGAGGCGGGCGTCGACGTAGCGTCCGAGGTGCTGGAGGCCGAGGCGGGTGAGTTCTCCGTGGTCGGTGAGATTGACGTTCCCGCCCGAGACGACGGCGGCGACGCGCTCTCCATCGACGTCGATTGCGCCAGAGAGGAGCGCGGCGACCGGTGCGGCGCCTGCTGTCTCCACGACTGTCTTCGCGCGTTCAGCGAGGAGCGTCGTCGCGACGGCCAAGTCGGTGTCGCTCACAGAGACCACGTCGTCGACGCGTTCGCGCACGACGGCGAACGTCTGTTCGAGGAGTCGCGCATCTGCGATGCCCTCTGCGACGGTGTCGATGTCCGAGAGCATCCGAATCTCGTCTGCCTCCAGCGATGGCTTGGCGTGTGCGGCACCCTCGGGTTGGACGCCGACCACGCGGACGTCTGCGTCGAACGCCTTCACTGCGGTGGCGATACCCGAAATGAGGCCGCCGCCACCGATAGAGACTACTACGGTGTCGACGTCGGGGGTGTCCTCGATAATCTCCAGTCCGACCGTCCCCTGTCCGGCGATGACGTTCTCGTCGTCGAACGGGTGGACGAACTCTCTGCCCTCGTCGTCGGCGACGTCGAGCGCGTACTCGTAGGAGTCTTCGTATATCTCGCCTTCGACGACGACGTCTGCGCCGTACCCACGAGTCGCTTCGATTTTCGCCGCCGGCGTTATCTCCGGGACGACGATTTTCGTGTCGATATCGAGCAACTTGCCGGCGAGTGCGACGCCCTGTGCGTGGTTTCCGGCGCTCGACGCGACGACGCCCCGGTCTTTGACTGTCGACGGGAGTTGCGCCATCGCGTTGTACGCACCTCGTATCTTGAACGACCCGGTCCGCTGCATGTTCTCCAGTTTGAGGTCCACCCGTGCCGCGCCGCTTCGACGGGCTATCGTGGTCGAACTGTCGAGCGGTGTCCGGTGGACGACATCCGAGAGTCGGTCTGCTGCCGCCTCTATCTCGGCGAGCGTGACGACGTCCGACGCCCGTGGTGTCGTCTCTCCCGTCACCGGGTCCGGAGTCATGGATGGTCTGCAGCGACAGACAGAATGGCGTTCGTGAGCACCGAGACACCCATGTCGAGACTTCGCTCGTCCACGTCGAATCGCGGAGTGTGGTGACTCGTCGGGTGGTCGGTTCCGACGATGCTGTAACACGCGAGGCCACCGTCTTCCTGAACGCGCTCCATGAGGAACGTCGCGTCTTCGCTCGCGCCGAAGTCAGCAGTCGGAACGACCCGTTCGACGCCGTCGATTCCGTCGGCAGCGTCGGCGACGACGTCGACGAGTTCGGGGTCACTGTCCGCGCGCGGACTCTCGCTCACCACGTCCACAGTCGCCTCACAGTCGTGCATCTCTGCGGCCGTCTCGAACTTCTTTCTGAGTTCTCGTTTGGCGTACTCCATCAGTTCCGTCGTCTCACCACGGGCCTCGGCGATTGCTTCGACGTCTTCGGCGATGACGTTACTCGCCGTCCCGCCTTCGACGCGTCCGACGTTGACGCGGGTCATCCCGTCTGAGTGTCGGGGAATCGCGTAGACGTTTCCGATTGCGGTTCCGAGTGCCTGAATCGCGTTTTTCCCCTCCTCGGGTGCCTTCCCAGCGTGGGCGGAGTCACCCTCGATTTCGACGTCGATGTGACACATCGCGAGCGGACGTTCGATGCCGGCGACGACTTCCCCCGTCGGATGGTCGAGGCCGACGTGGACCGCGAAGAAGTAGTCGATATTCGCGGCGTACTCGCTTTTCGCCATCGGGGCACCACCGCCCGAAATCTCTTCGGCGGGTTGGAAGAACACGACGAGGCGCCCGGAGAACTCGCTCTGCTTGATGGCTTCGAGCGTCGCCAGTCCCCACGTCATGTGGGTGTCGTGCCCGCAGGCGTGCATCGTTTCACCCGTCTCGGACCGGAAGCCCTCGTCGGCGGGGGTGTGGCCCTCGGTGTCTGCTTCGTCGATGTACAGACCGTCGATGTCGACGCGCAGGCCGACGGTCGGACCGTCTCCCTGTTCTAAGACGGCCACACAGCCAGTGTTTCCGCCGTCCATCTGTGCCACGAGGGATGGGTCGGCACCTCGTTCGAGTGCCCGTTCGGACCACCTGTCGAGAACCTCGTCCTTCGGAACGGCCATCCGGTCGGCCGGGTCGTACGCGTCGGGCCCGATGGCGAGTTCGTCGACACCGATATCGCGTAGTTCTTCGACGAGTCGTGCAGTCGTCCAGAACTCACACCACCCCGGTTCGGGGTACCGATGCAAGTCGCGGCGAAGCTCCGCTAGTCGTGCTCGGACAGCGTCGGCCATGTGTGTGGCTACCACGCTCCAAGCACTTAATGATAAACGATATCCGTGGATACCAAATACACAAAAGGACTAAGGTGGGTCCTCGTCATCGGTCTATCAGAGATGCGTCGGCAGGGTCGTCCACGGAACCGGGGCCGTCGAGACCCTGCGTCCGACGTACCACACCACACATGACAGAGACAGACGTCGTCGTCCTCCGCGAGGGGACGGAAGGCCTATCGATGGAATCGTACGCAGATGCGCTCCGCGAGCGACTCACCGACCGGACGGTGACGCTGGCGCGAACGCCCAAACAGGAACGCGAACTCGTGCCCGACGCCCGCGTCGTCACCGGAATCACGATAGACGAAGCCCTGTTGGACCGCGCCGAGCGACTCGAACTGTTCGCCTGTACGTTCGCCGGCACCGACCACGTCCCGATGGGCGCACTCGCAGACCACGGTGTCGCAGTCACGAACGCCGGCGGCATTCACGCGCCCGGCATCGCCGAACAGGCAATCGGCAACATGCTCGTCTTCGCACGCCGTCTTCACGAAGGCTGGCGGCGGAAACAGCAGTCCGAGTGGCGGCACTTCCAGTCGCACGAGTTCACCGACAGTACGGTGACCGTCGTCGGACTCGGGTCTATCGGTCAGGCAATCGTCCAGCGACTGCAGGGATTCGACGTCGAGACTATCGGTATCCGATACACGCCGTCGAAAGGCGGCCCGACAGACGAGGTGGCCGGATTCGACGACGACGCAATCCACGACGCACTCGCCCGAAGCGAGTACGTCGTCCTCGCGTGCCCGCTCAACGACCTGACGCGAGGGCTCATCGGCGAAGACGAGTTCGCGACGATGCGAACCGACGCCGTCCTCGTCAACACTGCCCGGGGTGGAATCGTCGATACCGACGCACTGGTCTCGGCGCTCCAGTCGAACAAGATTCGCGGCGCGGCACTCGACGTGACCGACCCCGAACCACTCCCCGAAGACCACCCGCTCTGGAATCTCGAAAACTGTCTCATCACGCCACACACGGGCGGTCACACCCCGAAACACTGGGACCGACTCGCCGACATCGTCGCGACGAATCTCGACCGACTCGACGGTGGCGAGGCGCTCGAAAATCAGGTGCTCGCCCCCGACACGAACTGAGTACCGATGGCGACACAGGACTTCGAGGACGAACGACGACCGAGTCGAGACGAACGCGCCGAATACGATTACACCGGTGGCGATACCCCGCGTCGAGGACTCGTCGACGACATCTCGAAACTCGTCGATGGCGACGTTCGGTTCGACGAGTACACCCGCCAGTTGTACGCGACTGACGCGTCGGCGTACGAAGTGCTGCCAATCGGCGTCGTCATGCCGAAATCGACTGCAGACGTCGCCGCAGTCGTCTCGTACTGCGCCGACCGTGAGATTCCGGTCTTGCCACGAGGCGGCGGGACGAGTCTCGCAGGACAGGCCGTCAACGAAGCAGTCGTCCTCGACTTCTCGCGGTACATGGACGACGTGGTGGCGGTGGACGCGGAGACGGCCACGGCGACTGCGGAGGCCGGAACCGTCCTCGCCGACGTGAACGCGGCGGCGGCCGAATACGGACTCACGTTCGGCCCCGACCCTGCTGCTGGAGACCGGAGTGTCCTCGGCGGCGCGATTGGAAACAATTCGACCGGTGCGCACTCGCTCGTCTACGGGAAGACAGACCACTACGTCGAAGAGTGCGAAGTCGTCCTCGCGGATGGAACCGTTCACACGTTCGGTAAAATCGACGTCGACGAACTGAGAGCGAAGGCGGACCCCGACGCCGACGCGTGGGGCCCCGACGGCCCGCCGAGCCCACTCCTGCCACGAATTCACGCCGAAATCGTCAGGATTCTCGACGAAGAGACGGCCGAAATCGACGCCAGATACCCAGAGTTGAAGCGCAACGTCTCCGGCTACAACCTCGACTTGCTGGTCGCCGAGGCACGTGGTGAGCGACCGACCGCCGACGGGTCGGGTATCGACCCCGCGAGCGAACCCGGGACGGTCAATCTCGCCCGATTGTTGGCCGGGAGTGAGGGAACGCTCGCAATCGTCACCGAGGCGACTGTCTCGCTCGAACCGGTTCCAGAGACCAAAGCCGTCGCGTTGCTCACCTACGAAGACGTCTTCGACGCCGCCGCCGACGTCGCACCGATACTCGACCACGACCCGGCGGCGGTCGAACTCATCGACGACGTGCTCATCGACCTGGCGCTCGACACGGCCGAGTTTCACGACGTGGCCGCCTCCCTTCCCGATGGCACACGCGGGGCGTTGCTCGTCGAGTTCTACGCCGAGTCAGATGCCGACGGCAGACAACAAGTCGCCGACCTCTTGGGTGCCCGCGCACCGTCAGTGACGCCCGACGCAGACCCTGCAGACGGTGTCGAACCCGCAGCAGACGCCCGCGCGTTCGACGCACTCGAAGCACACGACGCGAGTTCCCGGGCCGACCTGTGGAGGATGCGGAAAGCCGCCGCGCCCATCTTACTCTCCAGAACCACCGACGAGAAACACATCTCGTTCATCGAAGACTGCGCAGTCCCCGCCGAACGACTGCCCGACTACGTCGAACGATTCCGTGAGGTTATCGACGACCACGACGCCAACACGAGTTTCTACGCTCACGCCGGCCCGGGGGTCCTGCACGTCCGCCCCCTCGTCAACACGAAGACAGTCGATGGTCTCGACTCGTTCGAAACTATCGCCGACGAGATTACGGATTTCGTCGTCGACGTGGGCGGGTCTGTCTCCGGCGAACACGGGGACGGCAGAGCACGAACCCAGTGGAACCGGAAACTGTACGGCGACCACCTCTGGTCCGTCTTTCGCGACCTGAAGTCGGCGTTCGACCCCGACTGGCTTCTGAACCCGGGACAGGTCTGTGGCGACGTCTCGATGACCGAGAACCTCCGGTTCGACCCGGAGTACGAGTTCGACCCCTCGTTCGATACTGAACTTCAGTGGGACACCGAAAACGGATTTCAGGGGATGGTCGAACTCTGCCACGGCTGTGGTGGCTGTCGCGGTGACCAGGAGACCCGTGGTGGCGTGATGTGTCCGACGTATCGCGCCGCAGACGAAGAGAGTCTCTCGACCCGCGGCAGAGCGAACATGCTCCGTCACGCGATGGCTGGTGACCTCTCGGAGGACGCACACGACGTGGCGTTCATGCGGGAGGTTCTCGACCTGTGTGTCGGGTGCAAGGGCTGTAAACACGACTGCCCGAGCGAAGTCGACATGGCGAAACTCAAAGCCGAAGTCGAGCACGCACACCACGAGGAACACGGTGCGAGTCTCCGCGACCACCTGTTCGCGGAGGTGGATACTCTCAACGAACTCGGGTCGCGTCTCGCACCGCTGTCGAACTGGGTCGCGAACCTCCCGGGTGCGGGAGTCGTCTCAGAGCGTCTGCTCGGCATCGCCAGCGAACGCTCGCTCCCGACGTTCCACCGCGAGTCGCTGGAAGACTGGTTCGAAGCGCGCGGCGGGTGTCGAGTCGACGCTGCGGACGCCGACGAGATGGTGTTACTGTTCCCCGACACCTACACGAACTACAACCACCCTGCGGCGGGGAAAGCTACCGTTCGCACGCTCGAAGCAGCGGGCGTCCACGTCGCTCTCCCCGACGACGTTACGTCGACCGGTCGCCCCGCACACTCGAAGGGATTCCTGGACCGCTCGCGAAACCGTGCTGCGACCAACGTCGCCGCCCTCGCCCCGCGTATCGAGGAGGGATGGGACGTGGTTCTCGTGGAACCGTCAGACGCGGTGATGCTCCAGTCGGATTACCGTGACTTGCTCGGTGGCGACACTACCGAATCGGGAGTGTCTCACGACGCCGACTCCGTCTCCGACGAGATGGTGGACGCGGTTGCGGCGAACACCTACGGCGTCATGGAGTACCTCGACACCAAGCGACTCGACGAACGACTGTCGTTTGCGACGCCGGACGAACAGCTGACCTATCACGGCCACTGCCACCAGAAGGCGACGCGGAAAGACCACCACGCTGTCGGCGTCCTTCGGCGTGCTGGCTACGACGTGGACCCACTCGATTCGGGGTGCTGTGGGATGGCCGGGTCGTTCGGCTACGAGGCCGAACATTACTCGATGAGTGAGGCAATCGGCGAGATACTCTTCGGACAGGTCGAAGCGAGCGACGGCGACGTCGTCGTCGCCCCCGGTGCATCTTGTCGGACGCAACTCGAAGACCGGAGTGACGCGGCGGCAGAACCACCGCATCCAATCGAGAAACTGGCCGAGGTGCTCGTTCGGTAAGCCTCGAAATTGGGGGCGGATACACAGTTCCCGTGGTCGGAGTACACAAAAATTTTTTACAGTTGGTTCACCACTATTTGATAGAGGTTCACATGCCAAGCGCCGTCTTCGATAGCAGCGAGTACGAAAGACGCATCGCCCGGACGAAAGAGCGGATGGCAGAGCGAGAACTGGACGCACTGTTCGTGAGCGACCCCGCGAACATGAATTACCTCACTGGCTACGACGGATGGTCGTTCTACGTCCATCAAGGCGTCGTCGTCACACAGGACCGCGACGAACCGGTGTGGGTGGGCCGAGACATGGACGGCAACGGGGCGCGTGCGACTACCAGTCTCGGAGAAGAGAGTATCCGGCCGTACAGCGACGACCACGTGCAGTCGCCACACGACCTGCACCCGATGGACTTCGTCGCGGCGGTCCTCGAAGACCTGGGGGTGGCAGACGGTCGAATCGGCCTCGAGATGGACGCGTACTACTTCACCGCGAAGTCGTACACGCGTCTCCAACAGAACCTGCCCGAGGCAGAGTTCGAAGATACGACGCTGCTCGTGAACTGGGTTCGCATCAAGAAGTCCGACGCGGAACTGGAGTACATGCGCCAGGCCGCACGCATCTCCGAGAACGCGATGGACGCCGGACTCGACACCATCGCGGAAGGTGTCCCGGAGTACGAGGCGGCCGAGGCCATCTACTCGACGCTCATCGACGGCACGGAGGAGTACGGCGGCGACTACCCGTCTATCGTCCCGCTGATGCCGTCGGGTGACCACACTGGCACACCCCACCTGACGTGGACGGACCGCCGATTCGAAAACGGTGACCCGGTCATCATCGAACTCTCGGGGTGTCGACACCGGTATCACTCACCGCTCGCTCGAACGACGTACGTCGGCGACCCACCGGAGGAGATGCAGTATCGGGCGGAAATCGTCGTCGAAGGAATCGAAGCGGCGTTGGACGCCGCCGAACCGGGTGTCACCGCCGAAGCAGTCGAGAAAGCGTGGCGAGACACCATCGCCAAGTACGACATCGAGAAGAAGGACCGCATCGGCTACTCGATGGGCCTCGGCTACCCACCGGACTGGGGCGAACACACGGCGAGTCTCCGTCCGGGCGACGAGACGGTACTCGAAGAGAACATGACGTTCCACATGATTCCCGGCCTCTGGTTCGACGACTTCGGCGTCGAACTGAGCGAGACGTTCGTCGTCACGTCGAACGGGGCGGAGACGCTCGCGAACTTCCCGCGCGAACTGTTCAGCACCTGACTCCCGACGGAACTTCCCGACAGGCCTCGAATCGGTGGAATACGTCTGTCGTACTCTTTTCGGTTGATGTGATTGCAGAAGTGGACAGTAGTCACGCCAGTTCGGGGGCGAAGAACGTGAAGACAGAGTCGATTCTATTCTGACAGTCGATATTTGATTGATATGTCTGAAGGAGATAATACTCGATGTTCGTATATATGTTGATTGTTCAGGCAGAATTTTTTGAAACCGAATGATACGATGCTGGTCTACCTATCTCGAATCATCGTCTGTTGACTTGTCTACTGCCTGGATACGTGAGCTGAGTGAGTATACACAATCGAGTGAATATGTGGGGGTGTCACAGACCGACGTTTCTCGTTCATCTATCTAACGAATAACGAACGCTGATGTGTCAGATACTAAAGGGACATATCTCGTGAGGGGCCGGTCGGCTGTCGTTCATCTTCTACACGACAGACCCCTCGTTCGTTGGCTCTCGATTTCTGATACGCTTGTTGTCACTTCTTTATCTCGGAGTGCGTCTGGTTCTGCATGGGATACTACGCCAACGCCGATGACCGTCGTGAGGGTGGGTTGTTTCCAGCGTACGGCCCCATCGACTCGCTCCTGAGCTTCGTCGTGTTCTACGTCTTCGTAGACAGGGCTACGCCGACTGTCGTCGAGGTGTTCACTGACATCGCCGGGGTATCTGCTTCGGCTGTCGAGTTCGCAACCGCCGCGTTTCTCTGGTTCATCCTCGTGGTAACACTGGTCGATATCGTTCGCCGGCAATTCGCAGCGGTCGGAATGGGGTCCCAAAACAGCGTCGAACAGGTCACGCGACAGCGTGGCGTTCCGTCCACGACGCGGATGCTCGTCTACGCTGCCGTCGTCGTCGTCGGCGGTGCCGTCGCCTCGTTGACGTTCGAACGCGCCGTCGACGCAGGTATCACGATGTTTCGAATCGTCGGCACACTCGACGTCACAGGGTTCGACGTGGTGTCGTTCGTCGTGATGGTTCTCTTCTTCGTCTCGTTCGGCGCGGCGACGCGTGCACTCGACAGACTCGTGATTGGCGTGGTTCGAGCAGTCGTCGCCGGGTGAGAGACCCCGCGACGGCAGCGAAGAGAGAGACTCGTCGCCTCAGAGCCCCGATTTGAGGATGAGGTTCTTGTCGAGGAGGACGTCTAACACGAGCGGAACCACCACGGTGATGAGCATCAGCACCGTCGCCATCGCGTTAATCATCGGCGTGATGCTCGTCCGGACCATCGTGTAGATTTCGATGGGCGCAGTCGTCGTCGCGGGCTGGACCCAGAACTGCGTCGCGGTGAACTCACCGAAGCTGATGACGAACGCCAGCAGCATCCCTGCGGCGAGCCCCGGCGTGATGAGCGGCAGGGTCACCTCGAAGAACGTCTCCAGTTCGTTCGCACCGAGCGTCATAGCTGCTTCCTCGACGGCCCGGTCGAACCCGTAGAGTTGCGCCCGGACGGTGACGAAGATGTACGGCAGCACGAGCGTCGTGTGGCCTGCGATGAGCAACAGGTAGTTCTTCTCGAAGCCAATCTTCGTGAGGAACGCCGTCAGCGCCACACCGATGACGACCGGACTGATAATCATCGGCAGGAAGAGCACGCTCGACAGGACGTTCTTCCCGCGGAACGACCGACGGACGAACCCGAGGGCGGTGATGGTTCCGATGATGCCCGCACAAATCGACGCACCAAGTGCGACGATGAAACTGTTCTTCAGCGCCGCGAGCATCCGGTCGCTGTTGATGAACGCCTCGTACCACGTGAAGCTGAGGCCTTCGGGGGGGAACGTCGGGTACTTCGAGGGTTGGAACGAGATGATGACGACGGCGAGCAGCGGGAACAGCAGGAACAGGTACACTAACCCGGTCGTTCCCTTGATTGCCGACCAGCCGAGTTTGTCACGACTGCTCATTCCGCGTCACCTCCGAAGACTTCGTCGAGGCCAACGAACCGGTTGAACACGCTGATAATCGCGAACAGGACGACGAGGTAGACGACACCCATCGCGCTCGCGAGCGGCCAGTTGAGGTTCTGCCCGAACGTCGTCTCGATGAGGTTCGCGACCATTGTGTTCGACGGCGCACCGAGCAGTGCCGGTGCCATGTAACTCCCGACAGAGAGGATGAACACGAGGATGATGCCCGCGCTGACGCCCGGCATCGTCAGGGGGAGCGTCACCTCGTAGAACGTCCGGAGGGGCGTCGCGCCCATCGTCTTGGCACTCTCGATGAGCGAACTGTCGATTTCGTTCACGCTGTTGTATATGGGGAGTATCATGAACGGCAACAGTGCCTGCGTGAGGCCGGAGATGACGGCGAGTTCCGTGTAGAGGAAGCCGCCGATTTCGATACCGACCCACCCGAACATCGAGACGATGAGTCCCTTGTTCCCGAGGACGAGAATCCACGAGTAGTAGCGGATGATGAGCGGCACCCAGAAGGGCAGGACCACGAGGAGCAGGAACACCGCCTTCCACTTCGAGACGGTCCGCCCGAGGAAGTACGCCGGGATGTACCCGAGCAAGAGCGTGCCGATGGTGACGAACACGCCGTACTTGAGCGACTGGAACAGGATGGTCAGATACAGGTTCTTGAACGTCAACGAGGCGAGTTCGACGTTCTGCGTCAGGATGAACTCGTAGTTACTGAGCGTGAACGTCTGGATGATGACGCCGCCGGCACCGCGCTGCCAGAACGACAGGGTGACGATGTACAGCAGTGGGGCAAAGAGGAAAAAGAGCATCCACCCGAGTCCGACACCCGCCTGCGCGGTTGCGAGGATGCTCTCTCGACTGTTGATTCGGTCGAAGACGCCCGTAACCGTGTCTGAGCGGAGCACTGCCGTTCGGAGTCCGAACACCCGCTCTCGTAGGTCCTCGCCCTCGAAGGCGCTCGATGGGACGTTCGGCCGTGCCGATTCCTGCTCGCTGCTCATACGACTCCTCCCTCGGGAGCGTCTTCGACGAGGAGGAGTTTCTCCTCGGGAATAGTGATGTAGACGTCGTCGCCTGCTTCGTATTCGTCGACACCGGTGAAGCCGTGTTCTGCGACGGTAATCTCTTCGCCCGTCGAGAGCGTACAGAAGAACAGCGTCTTCTCACCGAGATAACTGACTGTCGAGACTGTCGCCTCCAGTTCGTTCGCCATGCCGGTCGGTGCTTTCGAGATACTGAGTTTCTCTGCCCGGAGGAACGCGAGCGCTGGCGTGTTCTCGGCGAGGTCACGATTCGCCGATTCGAGCGTGATGCCCGACTCGGTTCGCAGCGAGACACCGTCGTCGGAGGCGGTGACGGTACCCGAGAGTTTCGTCGACTGGCCGATGAACTCACCGACGAACTCGGATTGCGGATTCTCGTAGATGTCGAGCGGGCTTCCCTGCTGGGACAGTTCACCTTCGTCGAGGACGATGACGCGGTCGGACAACGAGAACGCCTCCATCTGGTCGTGGGTGACGTAAATCGTCGTGATACCGATTTCCTCCTGGATACGCTCTAACTCGATACGCATCTTCTGTCTGAGGACACGGTCGAGTGCCGACAGCGGTTCGTCCATCAGGAGGACGTTCGGTTCGAACACGAGGGCACGCGCGAGGGCGACGCGCTGTTGTTGGCCACCGGAGAGTTCGGTCGGCGAGCGGTCCATCATGCCCGGCAGTCGGACCATCTCCAGTGCGTCTGCGACTCGTTCACGCCGTTCTTCTTTCCCGACGCCGCGCATCTTCAGCGGGAACCCGACGTTCTCACCCACCGTCTTGTGCGGGAACAGCGCGTAGTGCTGGAACACCATCCCGATGTCGCGTTCGTACGGGGGTTGTTCCGTCACTACCTCACCACCAATCTCGATAGTTCCCGCTGTCGGCGTTTCGAGTCCGGCTATCATGCGGAGCGTCGTCGTCTTCCCGCACCCCGAGGGACCGAGAAGCGAGACGAACTCACCGCGCTCTGCTTCGAAACTAACGTCGTCGACAGCGAGGACGTCACCAAACGATTTCGTGACACCGGAGATTTGTACGTAGCTCATGATTATATGGGGTATATTGTGTATGGAAATAAGCGGCCGTCGTAGACAGCTTAGTAGTTCCCGAGCTTGATTTGCTCGAAGGTCTGCGACCACTCTTGATTGTGCTGGTTCTTGAACTCCATGTCCTGGAACAAGAGACGCTCGCCACCAGATGGGTCGAAGTCAGGGAGCGCCTCCACAGCGCTCGACTTGACCTTGGTCGCCGGCGGATAGCCAATCTCCGGAGCCAGATTCTTGATGATATCGTCTCGGTAGGCGAACTCGATGAACTTCTCTGCCGTGTAGCGGTTCTTCGAGCCTTTCGCGATTGCCAGCGTGTCGGTGAACCCGTAGGCACCTTCCTTCGGGATGCCGTACTTGAGGTTGTCGAAGCCTTCGTCCTGCAGCGAGAGGATACGTCCACCCCACGCCTCACCGACGTAGGCCGACTCGTTGGAGAACAGCGAGGTCAGTTCCTGGCCACTCGTCCAGTACTTCTTGACGAGTGGGTGTTGTTCTGCCATCGCGTCGTACACCTTCTTGACACCCTCCTCGTAGGACCCGGTGTCACCGACCATCTTGTTCGGGTTCATGCCGAGTTTGAGCGCCGTCGTGAACACACGGACGTACGGGACTCCTTCGATGGCGACTTTCCCTTTGAATTCCTCCTCAAAAGTGAGGTCCCACGAGAGGCCGTTCGAGGCGTCGACGTAGTCGCTGTTGTAGGCCATCCCGATGGTACCGTAGTACAGCGGTGCGACGTGGGCCTTCTGACCGGGGTCGATGTTGAAGTCTTGGAAGACCGGCATCAGGTTCGACCAGGTCTCGATGTTGTCGAGACGAAGTGGTTCGACGAGGCCCTGCTTTGATGCGGCGTAGGACGTCGACGTCGAGGGCATGATGACGTCGTACGAACCTTCGGGGCTGGACCGAACGTTCGCGAGCATCTTGTCCTGTCCACCGAAACTCGATTGCTCGACAGTGACGCCGTACTCCTCTTCGAACGGCTCGATGACGTGCTTCGTCAGCGCCTCCTGCGTGGACCCACCCCACGAGTAGAATTTCAGCGTGTCGGAGAGCTCTTCGCTCTCGGACGTGGAGTCTGCCTCCGTGGCCTCCGAGTCGCCAGAATCGTCGCCACCCGAGGCAGTCGTCTCGCTTGAATCACTGCCACTACTCCCTGTGCACCCGGCTAACGCCGCTGAACCGACCGTCGCTGACGCCCCAGTGGCCTTGAGGAACGAACGGCGGTTGAGTCTCTCTATCATGCTACGTGGGGCAATCCCATTGGCGACACTTAAATTTTTCGCGCTAAAGTGGACCCAGTAGAATTATTTGCTCTGTAATTCGCTAGAATTCTAAAAATGGTCGCTGATTAATGGAGCGGGTTGAATATGGGTCTCACTTTATAGCTTATATGAGATTCGGATGTTTGCCGTCGAGTTTCAGCATCTCTTCGATTTCGAAGTCGCCCGGGTGCTCGTCGAACCGCTTCGGATTCCACTCCGGGAAGTCGCTTTCACCCTCACAGACGACGTCGGCAACTGCCTTCCCGACTGCAGGTGACCGCATGAACCCGTGTCCCTGTAACCCGGCAGCGACGACGACGTCGTCCGGCCCAGTTTCGCCCCCGGGTTCGTACAGCGGGTAGCCAACGAGTGGTCTGCCGTCGGGCGTCGCGGTACAGAGCCCTGCCCACGCGTTTTGAATCCCGACGTCTTCGACGGGGAGACGGCGCTCGACGACGTCGCTCGTCTCCACGAGGAACTCGAAATCCGCAGTCTGTGTGTACCCGTCTGGGTCTGACTCGACTTCCTCGGTGCCGTCGCCGACGAGCAATCCCCCGCTCTGTTCTGACCGGAAGTAGACGCCCTCGTGTGCGTCGTAGATCGTCCCGATATCGAAATCGACGGGCGTCGTGACGAGTGCCTGTGCGCGATACGGTTTCACCGGCACCTCGATGTCGGCCAACTTCGCGACACGGCGTGACCAGGGGCCTGCCGCGAGGACGACGACGTCTGTCTCTATCGGTTCCGCCTCGGTTTGGACGATTGGAGACGACGTCCGGTCGATACCGGTCACTTTCGTCCCGGGGCGGTAGTCGACGCCGAGTTCCTTCGCTTCCGAGAGGAGCGTCGTGGTAAACGTGTGTGGGTCTGCGTATCCGTCGTCGGGGCAGTACGTCCCGACGGACACCGCATCGAGACCCAGTGTTGGGTAGACGTCGCCGATTTCGTCGGGTTCGAGGAGGCGAACGTCTGCTCCTTCGCTGCGTTGCATCGACACCTCCTGTTCGAAGGCTGGTCGCTCCGTTTCGGTCCCCGTTCGGAGGAATCCCACCTCGTGGTAGGTGAAGTGGTTGTCGGACGCAGACAGGTCACGAAAGAAGTCGATGCTGTACTCCATCGCCCGAACGTCTGCGGGTTCGTGGAGTTGTGAGAAGACCAACCCACCTGCCTTCCCAGTCGTCTCCCCTGCTGCGTGCCCTTTGTCCAGCAGGGTCACCTCTACACCTCGGTCTGTGAGGTGGTACGCGGCGCTGACGCCTATCGCACCCGCCCCGATAATCGTCACATGTGTCATGTGTCCCCTTGCCAGCCCGTACTCGGCGTTTTACGTTATCTAATACACACTATTTATTGATTGTCTTGTCCGGGAGAAATGGTTAAACGAGTCGCTTCCGAGCCTCTGCCTAGAGAGACTGCGGGAAGCTACCCCCGCGTCGATTGCACGATGGATACAATACGAGTTGCTGTTGTCGGTGGCGGAATCGTCGGTTCGAGCGTCGCGTATCATCTCGGCGCCGACCCGAGTACGGAAGTGACCGTCTTCGAGCGAGGTGAACTCGCCGGGGAGACGACGGCGGCCTCTGGCGCGTTCGTTGGCCTCTGGGGAGACGAACCGCCGGCGTACCGCCGCCTCAAAGAGTACGGCGTCCGCCTCTACAACGACTTTTTGGCCGACCCACGGGCGAACTCGTCGTACACGTACGCTCCGCGTTTGGGAATCGCGTCTACGCGCGAGGGCGCGAGTGAGTTGCAGGCCGCCGCCGCGACACGGGAGTGCGTTCGCGGACGTGCCGAGTACGTTCCCGGTGAGCGACTCGACGCGGAACTTCTCCATCCCGGAATCGACACCGCGAACGTCGAAGGCGCCATATACCGACCGAACCTCGGGTTTCTCGACGCGACGGAACTCGCCGCGGAGTTCGTCGAGCGAGCGCGAGAGCGCGGTGTCCGTTTCGAGACGGAGACGACAATCGAAGACGTGACCACTGACGACGGCGCTGTCACCGGCGTCGTCGCGGACGGAGACCACCGGTCGTTCGACGCCGTCGTCGCTGCTGCCGGACCGTGGAACAGGCAGATTGCCGACTTCGTCGGCATCGACGTACCCATCCGACAGACACTCGGTCCGATTCTCGTCTTCGAACCGGAGACGCTCGTCCCGTACGACACGTTCAGCGTCAAGCACGTCGAATCTGGTGTCTACTTCCGACAGCAACCGGACGGGACTGTCTTCGCCGGCCACTACCCCGGCGGGTACGAGGACGCAGGACGTGAACTCGACCCAGACGACGTTCCGACGACTGTCCCGTCTGACATTCGAGAGAAGATTCGACGCGTCGTCGAGACGTACTTCCCGTGGGTCGAAGGTGCCCCCGTCGTCGACGAATGGGTCGGTGTCCGGTCGTTGACGCCCGACGCCGGCGCGATAGCCGGTTGGACGAGCGTCGAAGGATTCTACGCGACGGGATTCAACGCCGCCGGTATCCAACTCGCCCCGGTCATCGGGCACGTCGTGGCGGAACAACTGCTTCGAGGCAATCCAACCGAGTACTACGACGCGGTGAGACTCTCGCGCTTCGCTGGTCACGGTGACGTCTTCAGAAGTTGGGACGACTGAGTCCCAGATGCCAGACCGTCTGTCGCGTGTCTACTCGGTGATGCGACTCGTCGCGTTCGCGACGACCTGTGCCGTCTCGACGACTTCGTCGAGGTAGACGTACTCACCAGTCCCGTGGACGTTCGCACCGTCGGGGCCGACGATGACCGTCGGAATCTCTGCACGGCCACCGAGGTGGTTGAAGTCGCCGACACTCGAGAAGTATCCCACGTCGGGTTCGGTGTCGAACAGGTCGCGCATACTCTCGAAGAACGGCGTGACGAGCGGGTGGTCTTCGTCCGTGGTGTACGGTTGGAAGTACAGGTCGGGTTCCGGTGCCTCGCGGAGAGAGATGTCCACCTCGCTCTCTATGTCTAACCGGTCGACTGCTCGCCGTGCGTCTTCGAGGACGGACTCCGCCGTCTCACCGGGGACGACGTGGCGGTCGATTTCCATCTCACAGTAGTCGGGTACGGAGAGGGGTTCGCCGCCGCCCGCGATGGACAGGACACAGACCGACCCGGACCCGAGTTTCGGATGGCTTCCGAGTTCCATCTCCGAGATGGCCTCTGCGACGCGTCCCGCGTCGAGGACGGCGTTGACACCGTTGTCGGGTTGCGACCCGTGTGCGGCCTTTCCAGTGACCGAAATCTCGTAGAGGAACCGGCCTCGCGCACCGAGGACGATAGCGGGGTTCTCGATGTCCTGTTGGGTAATCGTCGGCGCAGGTTCGGTGACGACGGCGACGTCGCAGTCGTCGGTGAGGCCGTCACGGATGGCCGCGTCGGTGCCGAGTCCGAACGGACCCTCTTCGTCTACGACGGCGGTGAGGACGACGTCGCCCTTCAGGTCACGCTCTGCGAGCGCCTCGAACGCGACGAGAATCGCGGCGAGGCCACCCTTCATGTCGCAGGCACCCTGTCCGTACAGTTTTCCGTCCTCGATACGACCCGAAGTGGGGTCTTCCGTCCATCCATCGACGTGCTGGACGGTGTCCATATGTCCGTTGAGGAGGACCGTCGGTGCATCCGGGTCTGACCCCTCGATTCGGGCGACGACGTTGTCGCCTTCGAATCCCGTGATGTCGGGTTCGCTCACGTGGTGGTACTCTGGGTCGAGGCCCCGTTCGTCCAACCACTCGTAGATGTAGGTGGCAATCTCCTCTTCTTCGAAGAAGGGACTGGGAATCTGGACGAGGTCCTGTAACAGCGTGGTGGTCTCGTCGGCGTCTATCTCACTGGCGATATCTGTCTCTGTCTCTGTCTCGGTCGGTGTGTCGGAAGACATTGTAGGAAAACGTGAGTTGGTTACTCCAGCGCGTCGGCGAGTGCGTCGGCGAAGATTTCGACACCCGTCGTCGCTTGCTCTTTCGTGATTGTCAGCGGCGGTGCGAAGCGGACGGTGCTCTGGCCACAGGGGAGAATCATCAGACCGTGTTCCCACGCCGTGTGCATGACCGCCTCGGAGAGGTCACCGTCGTGTTCGCCCGTCTCGGGGTCGACGAACTCGGCACCAATCATCAGGCCGAGACCACGTACGTCGGCGATTTGTGGGTACTCGTCGGCGAGTGCTCGCAGTTCGGACTTGAGGTGCTCTCCGACCGCTGTCGCGTTTTCGAGGAGGTTCTCCTCTTCGATGACGTCGATGACGGCGTTGGACGCTGCGGCGACGACAGGGTTGCCGTGGTAGGTGCTCGCATGAGTTCCTTTCCCCCACGTCATCACGTCTTCTTTGGCGACCATCGCGGACATCGGGAGGCCGTTGGCGATACCTTTGCCCATCAGCGTGATGTCGGGTTCGACGTCCCAGTGGTCCATCCCGAACCACTGACCGGTGCGCCCGAATCCGGCCTGCACTTCGTCGGCGATGAGGAGGATACCGTGGTCGTCTGCGAACTCGCGGAGTTTCTGGTGGAACCCCTCCGGCGGGACGACGTAACCACCTTCGCCCTGGACGGGTTCGACGACGATGCCCGCAATCTCGTCGACGGGCACACGCGTCCGAATCAGGTCTTCGAGCGCGTCGAACGTGGCGTCCATCGCTTCTTCTTCACCGCCGTACTTCGACGGTTTCGGATACGGGATGTGGTCGACGCCCGGCACGAGGGGACCGAACCCGCGTTTGTATTTGTTCTTACTCGCGGTGAGCGAGAGCGCACCCATCGTCCGCCCGTGGAACGCACCCTCGAAGGCGATAAAGCGGTGGCGGCCCGTGTGGTGTCGCGCCAGTTTCATCCCCGCTTCGACTGCTTCGGCACCGCTGTTCCCGAAGAACACCTTCTTCGGAGAGTTACCCGGTGCGATGGCCTCCAGACGCTCCGCGAGGCGCGTCGGTTCCGGCGAGTAGTAATCACAGAACGCGGGGTGGATGAGCTTGTCGAGTTGGTCTTTCGCTGCCTCGGCAACCTTCGGGTGGCGGTGACCGACGTTCGTCACGGCGATACCGCTGGCGAAGTCCCAGAACGTGTTTCCGTCCACGTCTGTCACGGTGATTCCCTGTGCACTCTCGACTGCGAGCGGATACGCACGCGGGGAACTGGGCGAGATGACCTCACCGTCTGCGTCGACGAGTTCTTTCGCCTTCGGCCCCGGCAAGTCCGTCACGATGTTCGGCCCATCGGTCGGCAGGTTGTCTTGCTTGCTCATGACACGGCCACTGTTGTGCTGTGTATTAAATTATAGGGATAAAATTGGAACAGTTAGAACATGCCGTCGGGTAAATTGGTTAAAAAACAGTTAGCGGAGGGCCGTGGGCCTCACCCACCCAGATACAGTTCGACCACCTCGTCGTCGGTGAGTATCTCGTCGGCGGCAGCTTGGATTCGGTTCTCACCCATGTCGAGGACGTAACCGCGGTCAGAGTGTTCGAGTGCCCGTTTCGCGTTCTGTTCTATCATCAGCACCGACGTGCCCGTCTCCCCGATTGCTGCAACCTTCTCGAAGACGAGTTCGACCATGTCGGGCGAGAGGCCTGCACTTGGTTCGTCGAGCAACAGCAAGTCGGGGTCGACCATGAGCGCTCGCCCCATGGCGAGCATCTGTCGCTGTCCGCCACTGAGCGTCCCCGCTTTCTGTTCTTTTCGCTTTTCGAGCACCGGGAAGTGTTCGAAGACCGTCTTCAACCGTTCGGGCGTAAACTCGTCGTCCGACGGCGCGCCGAGACGGAGGTTCTCTTCGATAGTGAGAGAGGGGAAGACGTTGTCGCTCTGCGGAACGAACGAGAGATTGTGGTCGGTCATCTCGTTCGGTTCCAACCCGGTCAAATCGACGCCGTCGAACGTGATAGTCCCGCTCCAGCAGTCGACGAGGCCGAAGAGCGTCTTCATGAGCGTCGACTTCCCGGCACCGTTCGGGCCGATGACCGTGACGACTTCTCCCTCGTGGACTTCGAGCGAGACACCGTGGATGATTTCGACGTCGCCGTACCCAGAGACGACGTCGGTTGCTTCGAGGAGCGTCATCAGGACTCACCTCCGAGCGCTGCAGTTTCGGTGTCTTCGCTCGTCCCACCGAGATACGCGGCAATGACATCGTCGTTGTCGAGGACATCCGCTGGGTCGCCGTCTGCGAGGACCGACCCCTCGTTCAGCACGATGAGTCGGTCCACGAGTTCTGCGAGCGTCTGAATCTCGTGTTCGATGACGAGGAAGGTCATTCCCTCGTCGTTCAGCGCCTCGATGTACTCGACGATTTCCTTCCCGAGCGTCGGATTGACGCCCGCGAGCGGTTCGTCCAGCATCAGCATCTCTGGTTCCAGCATGAGCGCCCGCGCGATTTCGAGGAGTTTCCGCTGGCCACCGGAGAGGTCACCGGCGTAGTGGTCGGCGACGTGGGTCAGGTCGAACTGTTCGAGCAAGTCGTCTGCCCGACGCTCGACTGTCGCTTCGTGGTCGGCCACCGAGTCGGGACTCCGAATCGCCTGTCCGAGTTCTTCGCCCGGATGGTCGGGGGCGGCGAGTTTGAGGTTCTCTTTGACGGACATGGTCGTGAGCTCTCTCGTGTGTTGGTACGTCCGAATCAACCCACGCTGGGCGATTTCGTGAATCGGCAGTCCGGTCACGTCGTCGCCGGCGAACGACACTGTGCCCGCGTCGGGTTCGAGAACCCCGGTGACACAGTTGAAGAATGTCGTCTTTCCGGCACCGTTCGGGCCGATGATACCGACCAACTCCCCGGACTCGATAGTGATGTCAGGTTCGTCGACGGCGACGAGGCCACCGAAGGCCTTCCGTAACCCGCGCGTCTCGAAGAGCGTCATTCGCGACTCACCCCCAGTTCGTCCGCGTTACCCCACAGACCTTCCGGTCGGTAGCGGACGATTGCGACGAGCAGTGCACCGACGACGACGAGTCGGAGTGACGCGAAGTCGACGGGGACTGACGACATCGAACTGTTGGCGAACCGAGTGAGCAACCGGAACCCGAGGATGAACGCGAGTCCGCCGAGGACGCCGCGGTGGTTTCCGGGGCCGCCGACGAGCATCCCCACCCAGACGAGGACGGTGACGTTGAGGGTGAAAAAGCCCGGTGAGACGGCACCGTTGTAGAGCGAGAAGAGCGACCCGGCGAGTCCGGCCAGCGCAGCCCCGAGGACGAACGACTGCATCCGGTAGGAGAACACGTCTTTGCCCAGTGATTTCGTCACTAGGTCGTCGGCGCGGATTGCTCTCAGCACGCGTCCGTACGGTGCGTCTGTGATTCGAACCAGCAACGCGTAGAACACGGCGAGGACGCCGGCGAAGACGATTGCAGTCGCCAGCATCGAGGTGTTGGGCGACTGGCCAGTCAGGTCGAAGAGTGGTTGTGGGACACCGGTTAGCCCGACGGACCCGCCGGTCACAGACGGGAAACTACTGAGCAGTCGATGGATGATTTCTGCAGTCGCCAGCGTCGCGACGGCGAGGAAGTCCTCACGAAGTCGCAGTGTCGTGAGGCCGATGAGGCCACCGAGGAGGCTTGCTGCGACGACAGACGCGACGACGCCGACAGGCCACGGCAGACCGAGGGCGATTCCTTTGAACGTCTCCGACGCCGTCAGCATAGCAGTCGCGTACGCCCCGACGGCGAAGAACGCGACGTGCCCGAAGTTGACCAGTCCGGTAAAGCCGTACTGGAGGTTGAGTCCGAGCACGAGCAGGCCCCACAGGAGGAAGGTGATTCCTACCTCGAAGAAGACGAGCGATTTGCTCGGAACGACCAGTGGTACGGGAGAGACGGCGATGACCGTCCCGACGAGTGCCAACACAACCCCGACCCACAGCATTCG
The DNA here is from genome assembly GCF_046764215.1 of Haloferax sp. YSSS75. Classification (GTDB taxonomy): domain Archaea; phylum Halobacteriota; class Halobacteria; order Halobacteriales; family Haloferacaceae; genus Haloferax. Next base: position 336,858 of record NZ_CP177207.1, on the reverse strand, counting down.
CGTGTCCGAATCGTCGGGTGTCAGGGTGTCGATAGCGTCGAAACTCATGCGCGGCGCACCTCCTTCCCTGCGATACCCTCCGGGCGGACGAGCAACACACCGATGAGGACGACGAACGCCACTGTCGTCCCGAACTCCGATGCCCACGTCGGGAGGATGCCGACCGTGAGCGCCATCGCGATGCCGAGGATGTACGCGCCGACGATAGCCCCGTACGCGCTGCCTGCCCCCCCGAGAACCGCTGCCGCGAGGACGACGAGCAACTGTTCGTACCCGAGGAAGGGGCCGACAGAGTTCTGGACACCGAGGAGGACACCGGCGAGGCCAGCGAGTCCCGATGCGAGAAGCCAGACCCGACTCCGGATGGTTCCCGTGTCGATGCCGGCGACTTCGGCGAGTGTCTCGTCGTCACCCATCGCACGCATGGCGATGCCCGTCCGCGTCCGGGTCAACAGGACGTGGACGAGGACGAAGACGGCGACGGCGACGAGAAAGACAGAGAGACTCGACGTGTTGAACTGCACGCCACCGAGGACGTCGAAGCGGAACACGGACGCTTGCTGGAACTCGAAGAACCGACGCTTCGCTCCGGCGACCATCCGCACGCCGTTTCGGAGGATGAGGCCGAGGCCAATCGAGGTCAGCAACAGGGGAATCGGCCCCGTCTCTCGAATCGGCGTGAAAAACGCCCGCGAGAGTCCCCACCCGATGACGGCGGTCAGTGGGACTGCGAGGACGATGACCAGCGGAATCTGCAGGTCGAGAATCGTCGCGAGGACGAACCCGACGTACCCGCCGATGGTGATGTACTCCCCGTAGGCGAAGTTTATCATGTTTATCAGGCCGTATATCAGCGTGAACCCGACGGCGGCGATTGCGATGTACGATCCAGTTATCAGACCGAAGATAATGTTTTGTGCAATACCCATCTCAGTGAACTACCTGCTCGTCACTCGTTCGGAGGTGCGTCTGTCCACTCGATTCAGTACTCTTCGAGCACATTTTCGATGTCCGACGCGGGGACGACGTCCACTTGCTCGAAGGCACTCGGCGTGACGCGCTCGATGGCGACGTCGCCGAGGACGTTCCCGTAGTCGGTGAAGGTACACGGCGTCGCTGCACCCCGGTATTGGACTTCGTCGCCGTTGTCGAGTGCCTCTTTTCCGTCCGCGAAGTTCGACACCGTGGTGCCGCCTTCTCGGGTCACCGGGCCGAGATTCTTCTCGACTTCTTTCGGGTCTGAGGTTCCCGCGCGGTGGGCCGCTAGCGCGACGACGTTGACCATGTCGTAACAGGTGACTGCCCAGGCGTGGAGTGCCGGCGGGTCGGACTGGTACGACTTGTACTTCTCCTCGAACGCGTCGTACGCTGGACCCTGCCCGGTCGGAGAGGCAATCCACGCGCCTTCCGCCTGCTCACCAGCGTTCTCGATGAGTGCCTCGTCACGCAGTGCGTCTTCGAGAATCAACTGGCCGCCGTATCCCGCGTTGGACCACTCCCGGAGGATGGTGACCACGTCGTTCAGCCCGGTTGCGAGTCCCCACGCGTCGAAGTCCGCTTCGAAGAGTCGGTCGAGTTCGGCTTTGTACGTCGACTTCCCCTCCTCGACTTCGACCCGGTTGACGATTTCGCCGCCGCCGTTCGTGAACCACTTCTCGAAGGCGTCGGCCCACGAGCGTTCACCCTGTGCGGTACCGTTCAGGATGGCGACTTTCTCGTAGCCTTCGGACACCATCTTCTGTGCGGCACCCGCTGTGTGGATGCTGTCGCTGATTTGGGTCCGCCATATCCACTCGTCGTCGCTCAGGTCACCGGGCGTCCCGTGGTCACCGCCACGTCCGTCGACTGCCGTCGTCCCGAGCCAGTTCGAGACGATTGGAATCTCCTGGCTCGACAGGAAGTCGACGAGCGGCGTCACCTCACTCGAGAGGAGGCCGCCGACTACCGTCGCTTCGTCGTTGTTCTTGAACTGCTGGACGACGGTCCGCGCTTGCTGTGGCTTCAGCGCCGTCTCGCGTTGCTTGAGTTCCATCTCGTTTCCGAGCGGTCCACCTGCGTCGTTGACCTCTTCGATGGTCATCTCGGTGGCCGCCGTCACTGCGGGTTGCAGGAAGTCCCACTTACTGGTGGAGACGGTTGGCTGTCCGAGGAGCACCGTCTCGTTGCTCCCGCCGCCGGTCTCTCCGATACAGCCTGCGAGTGCGAAGGTTCCCGATGCGCCGAGCGTCTTGAGTGCACCCCTGCGAGTGATAGGTGTTCTCATACATCACGTTCAGTATTACTAATGGTATTTAGGAATTTCGGACAATTACAACTATCGGGACTATTGACTACATGCGGTGTAAAAAAAGACTACAATTTTACGAGAAATGCCGACTGTTGGCCTATTCGTCTAGATGAACGCCACCGTCGGCGACGCCGGGTGCTGCCACGTCGTCCATCCCGATTTCCGTAAGGCGGTCTGCCGACGGCCGTCCGTCGTCGCCCCATCCACGGAGTTCGTAGTACTCGCCGAGCATCTCGTCGAGTTCGACGACCTGTCCGGCGTTCGACCCGTCTTCGAACGACACGTCGGTGAAGATACTCGGGAGGGAGTCGTCTTCGCGAGACGCGCCTTCGCGGACGTTGAACAGGCGCTTCATGTTGAAGATGCGCTCCCCGTAGGAGAGGACGTCCTCGGTGTCGAGTTCGGTGCCGAGCGCCAACCCGAGCAGTTGGCCGACTTGTGCGACTTCGATGTTCTCGGTCCCCGGTGGGTACGAGAACTTACAGCCACACATGGAGTCGTAGACGCTGAAGAGGTTCTGCATGATGACCTCCAGTTCGGCCTTGCCTTCCGTCGCGTGACGCGGGTAGTCGTCCGAGTAGATTTCGAGGTCAGAGATGTCGTATCCGTAGATATCGACGTATCCCGTGAAGGCCCGCATGTGACACGCACCACGGTTCGACGTGGCGTAGGTGAGGCCCATGGTCTTCTGTGCACGCGGTTCGTGCATCGGCACTTCGAGGCCTTTGACGTGGACTGCGTGCTCGGACGCGTCGAGGTCCGCCGCCGCGCGGACGACGCCGTCTGCGAGCGTCTCACCGAGGCCGTCTCGGTCTGCGATTCTGTGGACGAGTTCGACGATTGCCTCGTCGTTGCCCCAGTCCAGTTCGAGGTCGGTGTCCACGTCGTCGAGGAAGCCACGGTCCTGCATGGCGATGGCGAACGCGACGACGTGACCGGCGCTGATGGTGTCGAGACCGTATCGGTTACAGAGTTCGTTCGCTCGGGCGATACTCTCGAAGTCGTCGTTCTTGCTGAGGCTACCGAAGGAGGCGAGCGTCTCGTACTCCGGGCCACCTTGGTCAGAGAGCGTCCCGTATTTGTCGCTCACCATCGAGACGACGCGGCCACAGGAGATGGGGCACTGTCCACACGCGTACGTCTTGGTCAGATAATCTTCCGACATCCGCGGGCCACTGATGTCCCACGCACCGTCGAAGGCGGACTCTTCGAAGTACTTCGTCGGGAGGTTCTGGAACACCTCGGACTCTTCTTCGATGGCCGCCGCAGTCCCGTGGTCTCGCCGCGTCTTCGTACTGGGCGTCTGGGTGACGGTCTGTGTGAGTTCGAGCGTCAACTGCTTGTACGCCTCGAAGTCGGGGATGTGGCGGTGAACGTCGCCCGTCCCGATGACACTGATAGCTTTGAGGTTCTTCGACCCCATCACCGCACCCATCCCGGTTCGGCCCGCGGCGCGTTTGATGTCGTTCATGACGGCGGCGAACCGAACCTCGTTCTCGCCCGCCCGGCCGATAGTGCTCACGACGGCATCGTCACCGACCTCTGCCTGAATCTGTTCGGTGGTCTCGGGCACGTCGCTTCCCCAGAGGTCCGTCGCGTCCCGGAGTTCGTACTCCCCGTCTTCGACGTGGAGGTAGACAGGGTCGTCCGCCTGTCCCTCGACGATGACGAAGTCGAATCCGGCACGCCGGAGGACGCTCCCCCAGTCGCCGCCACTCGTCGCCTCTCCGAGGAGTCCCGTCAGCGGACTCTTCGCGCTCACCGAGTGTCGACCGCTCGTCGGTGCGCGCGTTCCGGTGATTGGACCGGTCGCGAAGACGAGTTTGTTCTCCGGGCCGAGGGGGTCGACACCCGGTTCGAGTTCTTCGTAGAGTAGTCGCGCGGCCACCCCAGTGCCGCCGAGGTACCGGTCGATCCATCTGTCTGGGAGCTGTTCTTCCGTGATTGATTCGGTGTCGAGGTCGACCCGAAGCGCGGTGCCGAAGGCAGGCATGTAATCACCCGAACACTCAATACAGGACCAATTAAGCATTATGACTGATTCCTGATGGTATCTCGATGAAACTGAGTAATCGGCCTCGATATCTGTGCCCCGGTGCGATATCTCGGACTCAATTGGGAATTATTCCGAATATTGCGGATTCGAACGGTCGCTGGCGCGTTTTTTCGCCCTTGAAGACGTGTGGATTTCAGACACGACAGTGTTTCCCCCAGTCTCCCCCCGACGAAAACACGAGAAAACTCTACACTTTGGAAAGCATTTATATACTTAATTCTACCATTTACAACCATGGCAAACGTTAACCTCGACGAGAAGGACTTCGAGATTCTCCGATGGTTAGATAGTGAAGGTGACGTGGACGTAGACGAACTGAGTGAGAAACTCGGTATCAGTCCATCGACGGTGTACTACCGCATGGAGAAGTACCGCGAACAGGGTATCATCGACGGAAAAGTCCCTCAGTTAGACCAGAAGAAACTCGGTCTGAATCTCACCGCAATCAGCGAAATCAAGAGCGAGTACGGCCCCGGATACGACGAAATCGGTGAGCGTCTCTCCAATATCTCCGGCGTCCAGACGGCGTACTTCATGGTGGGAGAGAAGTCGTTCATCCTCATCGCTCACCTCCGAGACCACGACCATCTCCAGAAGTTCATCGACGACATCATCCACACGGAAGGCGTCTCGCACTCGGCGACACACATCGTCCTGAAGACGTTCAAAGACGAACCCAGACTGCTCGTCAACTACGACGACGAAGACCTCGAAGCGCTCCAGTCCTGACTACGCTGTCGCCTCACCCACCACTCATCGCCTCCGTAATCTGGACCGTCTCCACGCCGTCGAGTGCCGTCTCTAATCCGTCGAGTGGCCCGACCTTTCGGCCGTCGACGAACACCTGTACCTGTCCGCGAATCTCACCGTCAGAGAGAACGCGTTCTCCGAGCACTGGATGCGTCGCGGACAGCGACTCGATGACGTCGGCGACGGTCTCTCCATCGACCGAAAATCGCTTCTCCCCGACTGCGTCTCGAACCGGGCCGTAGAGGACAACCGTGACCATGTACTCTCTCGACTATCATCCCTCTTTACCTCTTGGGGTTGTGACGGCCCACGTTCTCTAGACTTAGAACAAATTTTTGCGTATGAAATTGGAATGACTATTGCGAGAGGAAGATAAAAATAGGATTACTACAAACCATGCGGTCGATGACGAAGGTAACAGACATGACGAACGCCATCTCGGGTGCCGTAGACGAGGGTGACACCGTCTACCTCGGGGGATTCACCCACCTCATTCCGTTCGCTGCGGGCCACGAGATAATCAGACAGGGGTACGAGGACCTCCACCTCATTCGAGCGACGCCGGACCTCGTCTTCGACCAGATGATTGCCGCAGGTTGTGCGTCGGCAGTCACCTTCTCGTGGGCAGGCAACCCCGGCGTCGGAAGTCTTCGTGCCTTCCGTCGCGCCGTCGAAGACGGCGTGCCGAACCCCATCGACATCGACGAATACTCGCACTTCGGACTCGTCTCGCGTCTCTTCGCGGGTGCGCGAGATATGCCCTTCGTACCGCTTCGGAGTCTCCTCGGGTCGAGTCTGCCGGAGCACAACGACAACATCAGAACCGTCCAGAATCCGTTCGACCCGGACGAAGAGGTGTGTGTCGTCCCGCCGCTCAAACCGGACGTCTCCATCGTCCGCGCGCAGCGTGCGAGTCCCGAAGGCGACGCCCACATCTGGGGTATCACGGGCGACGTCGTCGACGCGGCGTTCGCCGCCGACACCGTCGTCCTCGCCGTCGAGGAAATCGTCGACACCGACACGCTCCGGAGCGACCCCAACCGAACCGAGATTCCGGGGACTGCGGTCGATTACGTCGTCGAGGAACCGTACGGGTCGCATCCGTCCTACACGCAGGGATACTACGGCCGGGACAACACTGCGTACCTCGAATGGAACGAGGTGTCTGAGACCCACGAATCGACGCAAGAATGGCTCGACGAGTGGGTCTACGGTGTCGAAAACCGCCGGCAGTACGTCGAGAAACTCGGCGTCGAACGACTCCTCGACCTCGAACCGACCCACGACTACGCCGAACCCATCGACATGGGGCGATACGCATGAGTGACCCGGACTACACGGAGACGGAGATGATGATAACGCGGGCGGCACAGGAACTCCAGAACGCCGACACCGTCCTCGTCGGCGTCGGCGTGCCGAATCTCGCGTGCAACCTCGCAAAACAGACCCACGCACCGGACCTGGAGATGGTCTACGAGTCGGGGACGGTGGATTCGAACCCAGACTCCCTCCCGCTTTCTATCGGTGACCCGGTGCTCGCGACGGGTGCGCGGAGCATCGTTCCGATGTACGAGGGATTCAGTCGCTACCTGCAGGCCGGACGAATCGACGTCGGGTTCCTCGGCGGTGCGCAAATCGACAAACAGGGGAACATCAACTCGACGGTCATCGGCGACTACGACGACCCGAAAGTTCGCCTGCCCGGCAGCGGTGGTGCCTGTGAAATCTCCAGTAACGCCCACCGGACGCTCATCATCGCACCCCACCAGAAGCGCCGCTTCCCGGAAGAAGTCGACTTCATCACGTCTCCGGGCTACGTCGACGGGCGCGAGGGACGCGACGAACTCGGACTTCGTGGCGGTCCAGAGGCGGTCATCACCGACAAAGCCGTCATGAAGTTCGACGAGTCGGGCGAGATGTACGTCGAGACGCTCCACCCCGGCGTCACCCGCGAGGAAGTCCAGGAGGCGACCGGATGGGAGGTTCAGTTCGCCGACGACGTGGGCAAGACGCCGACGCCCGACGACGACGAGATTCGCCTCATCCGTGAGGAACTCGACCCAGACGGCATCTACACCGGTGGTGGGGAGTAGTGCGCGACGTCGCCATCGTCGGCGCTGGCCAGAGTGCCTACGGTGAACACGCCGACGCGGGTGTCAAGGAACTGTTCGCCACCGCCTACGACGCGATGGTCGAATCGGTCGACAGAAGCTACGACGCCGACGAACTCGACGGGGCGTACGTCGGCAGTCTCGGCGTCGGTGGCTACCAACTCGGCATCACGGGCGCGTCGCTCACGTCGCACGTCGGATTGACCGGTCTGCCGGTCCAGCGCGTCGAGAACGCGTGTGCATCAGGTGGGTTTGCGCTTCTCGATGCGGTTCACGCCGTCGGGTCGGGCGCGAGTGACGCCGTCCTCGCAGGCGGCGTCGAGAAGATGCTCGACCTGAGCGGCGACCGGTCGAAATACTGGCTCGGCGTCAGCGGCGACACCGAGTACGAGCGTCTCGCGGGCATGACGTTCGCGGGCGTCTACGCCATCGCCGCCCAGCGATATCTCGCGGAGACGGACGCCGAACACGAACACCTCTCGAAAGTCGCAGTGAAGAACCACGAGAACGGCGCGGTCAACCCCAAGGCACAGTTCCAGCGTGAAGTCTCACTGGAGAAAGCGACGTCTGCACCGGAGATTGCCGACCCGCTGAACCTCTACGACGCCTGTCCGACGACGGACGGCGCGGCGTGTGCGATGGTCGTCCCCGCAGAAGACGCCCACGAGTACACCGACGACCCGGTGTACATCACGGGGTTCGGCGGCGGAAGCGACCATCTCGCACTCCACGACAGGGAGACGATTACCTCGCTCGAAGCGGTCCGAGAGGCGGCAGAGACGGCCTACGACCGGGCCGACCGAACGCCCGACGATATCGACTTCGCCGAGGTTCACGACTGTTTCACTATCGCAGAACTCCTCGCGTACGAGGACCTCGGCTTCGCCGAACGCGGCGAGGGGTGGCGTCTCATCGACGAGGGGCGAACGCGGAGAGACGGCGACATCCCAGTCAACACCAGTGGCGGTCTGAAGTCGAAGGGCCACCCGCTGGGTGCGACGGGAATTGGGCAAGTCGTCGAAGTGTTCGACCAACTCCGCGGCGACGCCGGTGAGAGACAGGTCGACGGGAACGTCGCACTCTCGCACAACGTCGGTGGGTCCGGCGGTGCCGCGACTGTCTTCATCTACGAGGTGGACGCATGACCGTCGGCATCACCGACTACGGCGTCTCGCTTCCCACCTACCACATCACTGCCGACGAGTACGAGACGGTCTGGAGTCGGTTCGCGGCCAGAATCGACCGAAAGACCGTGCTGGCGTACGACGAAGACGCAGTCACGATGGCGACGGCGGCGGCCAGCACAGTCGACACCGGCGACGTCGACACGCTCGCCGTCGCGACGACGGCCAACCCGCAGGCGGGGACGCTCGTCAGCGGACCACTCTCGTTGGCGACTGGCCTCGACGGCGCGACTCGCACGCTCGAATTCGGGAGTTCGTGGAAGGCCGGCCTGGAAGCGTTCGACGCGGCACTCTCGTTCGGGTCGGGTCTCGTCGTCGCGTCCGACGCACCGGAGGCGCCGATGGAAGAAGACACCGAGCACATCCTCGGGGCCGGTGCTGCGGCGTTCGCCGTCGGTGACGACGACCCGGTTGCGACTGTCGAGGGGAGTGCGCACTACGTCGACGCCTACCTGCCGGCGAAGTTCGAGTCGGACGGACAGGTCACCGACCTCTCGCTGGGTGGGTATACGACAGACGGGTTCGTCGAAGCGCTCTCTGCCGTCGTCGACGACGCACTCGCCGAGGCAGACTGTTCCACAGACGACGTCGATTACGCCGTCTTCCCGCAGGACGACGTGAAGATGTCGTGGCGTGGCGGCGGCAAACTCGGGTTCGACGGCGACCAGATGGGTGCCGGGTTCGTCGTCAACCGGATGGGGTTCGCAGGCGTCGCGTCACCGCTCGTCGGACTCGCTGCCGCACTCGACGCGGCGGAACCGGGGTCGACGGTACTCGTCGCAGGGTACGGATACGGGCACGGAGCGAGCGCGTTCGTCCTCGAAACGACGGCGGAAATCGAATCGACGTCTGCCGGTGTCGAAGACGCACTCGAATCGACCGAACCACTGAGTTACGCTGAATTCACGCGACTGCAGGAGGTGTCCAACTGATGGGAGCACACATCTCGATACCGATGTACGAACGGACTGTCGGCCAACGTCTGGCGTTCGAAGGCGAACGCTGTACCGACTGTGGGACCATCGCGTTCCCGCCGAAAGGTGCCTGCCCCGACTGCCGAAACGACGAGTTCGAGACGGTGGACCTCTCGGGTGACGGAACCATCTACTCGTACACGGTGCTCTCACCGGGTGGCGCGCCACCGGAGTTCGCCGGACAGGCACGCGCCGAAGGTCGGTACGTCGTCGCTATCGTCGAACTGGACGAGGGGCCGCGTATCACCGCACAGGTCACCAACGTCGACCCGGACGCCGTCGACATCGGCACGCGGGTGACCGGAACGATACGTCGAATCTACGAAGAAGAAGACGTGGTGCGCTACGGATTCAAGTTCGTCCCGGCGGACGACTGACGACCCGTTCGAACCCAGTGCTGTACCGTTTTTCCCAGTCTCGATACCTGCGCTGTCCCTTCTTGCTCCAGTCTCGGTACCTGCACTGTCTCTCTCCGGTTCAGGCTTGATTAATCACGTGTGGTCTAGGTCGCTGCCCAAAAATTTAGAATAATTACAAGATAATTGCTCTGCATTTGCTCTGTAGTTAGTTTTAATAGCCCCTATTTTGTGGGCTATGGTAGACGAGGGCAACCTCCATGGAACGAGAACACTATACAGAATCGGTTCGGGAGAACCACCGAAACGCAATCGAAGACGCGCGAGCGCTCGGCACGTTCGACGCGTGGATTGGTGGCGAGTCGCGCCCCGCCGAGAGCGGCGCGACGTTCGAGACGCGCGACCCAGTCGTGGACGAACCCATCCTCTCTGTCCCCCGATGCGACGGGGCTGACGTCGATGCGGCAGTCGACGCGGCGTGGGACGCCTACGACGGCGAGTGGGGACAGACGACGCCGGTGGAGCGCTCGCGGACGCTCCAGGAGTGGGTCGGTGTGCTTCGTGACCACCTCGACGAACTGGCGCTCCTCGAGAGCCTCGACACGGGGAAACCGCTTTCGTACGCCGAAGGTGAGGTGACGAAGGGCCTCGACTTCATCGAGTACTACGCGAACGTCTGCCGGGCCGAAGAGGGCAAGCAAATCGCGGCGGCCAACGACGCCCACATCTACACGCGACGCGAACCGTACGGCGTCGTCGGCTGTGTGACGCCGTGGAACTATCCGCTCGTCCTCACCTCGTGGAAGATTGGCCCGGCGCTGGCCGCAGGCAACGCCGTCGTCCTCAAGCCCGCCGAACAGAGTCCGCTCACGGCGCTTCGAATCGCGGAACTCTCCGAAGGCATCCTCCCCGACGGCGTCCTGAACGTCGTCACCGGGTTCGGTGACGAGGCGGGCGCATCCGTGAGCGGTCACGAGGACGTTCGCAAAGTCTCGTTCACCGGCGAAGACGTGACCGGTGAGGCAGTCATGACTGCGGCGGCGGCGAACATCACGCCGGTCACGCTAGAACTCGGCGGCAAGTCGCCGTTCGTCGTCTTCCCCGACGCGGACGTCGAGCAGGCAGCGGAGACTGTCGCCGGGAGCATCACGTACAACACCGGCCAGTCGTGTGACGCCTGTTCACGGGCTATCGTCCACGAAGACGTTCGCGACGAGTTCGTCGAACATCTCGTCGACGAGGTGGAGTCACACACTATCGGTGACCCACTGGACGAGGAGACGACGCTCGGTCCGCTCGTCTCGAAAGCGCAGTACGACAAAGTAACCGAGTATCTCGGCATCGGTGTCGACGAGGGGGCAACCCTCGCGACAGGTGGCGACGCTGTGGTCGGCGAGGGACTCGAGGACGGGTGGTTCGTCGAACCCGCCGTCTTCGTCGACGCGGACAACGACATGCGCATCGCACAGGAGGAGATTTTCGGCCCCGTCGAAACCGTCGTCACGTTCAGCGACTACGAGGAGGCAATCGAACTCGCAAACGACGTCGAGTTCGGCCTCGCGGCGGGCGTCGCCACGGAAAATGGGTCGCTCGCCCACCGCGCCGCGGCGGACATCGACGCCGGTAGCATCTGGGTGAACAAGTACTACGGGCGAACTGTAACCGGAAGTCCGTTCGGCGGATTCAAGCGCTCCGGCACGGGCCGTGAGTGTGCCCGCGACACGCTCGAAGCGTACACGCAAGAGAAGACGGTCCACGTCCCAATCGAACAGGACCCGACGCTCTAACCCGGTTTTCACTCCGGCCCCGCACTTTTCGTTTCGTCGCCGACATTCTCGAAGACCGACGGGTATGCTCGAGTTTGAAAATGGCAGTTTGTGTTTTAGAATCTCTACGAAATCTGACTTCCTCAGTAAGACTTATTTCATTATGGGGTGCAGTCAATCGTGATAGATGGCACAACAGAACCACATCTTCTACAAGTGGGGAGGTGGTATCGAGCCAGACCTTCCGAGAGTCGACCACGCGGAAGATGAGTTCCTCGTGACGGACGACGGAGAGAGACTCATCGACGCTGCGGCCGGTGCAGCAGTGACGAATCTCGGCCACTCGGTTCCGGGCATCGAACAGATTTTCGAAACCCAGTCTGCGGACGTTTCGTACCTCAGCCTTTCACACTTCTCTCACGACGCACCAGAGTCGTTGGCGCGCACGCTCGCGACGCGTGCGCCCGGTGACCTCTCGAAAGTGTTCTACACGAACTCCGGGAGTGAAGCGAACGAGGCAGCGTTCAAGCTCGCACGCGAGTACTTCCGTGCTCGCGGGCAGACCGACAAATCGGTCGTCGTCTCGCGGTGGCAGTCGTACCACGGTGCGACGTTCGGGGCACTTTCGGCCACCGGGAACACGCTCCGTCGTCGTGGGTTCGAACCGTATCTCACGGATTGGGAGCACATCTCGCCGGCGTATCCGTACCGCTGGTCGTACGACGGAACGCCAGAAGAACAGGCCCGCGCCGCCGCGCGCGAACTCGAGACGACGATTCGACAGCGTGGCCCAGAGACGGTGGCGGCGTTCGTCGCAGAACCCGTCGGCGGGGCGAGTATCCCTGCGGCAGCACCACACCCGTCGTACTACGAAGAGATACGTGCCATCTGTGACGAGTACGACGTGCTCTTCATCGCGGACGAAGTGATGACCGGATTCGGCCGCACCGGACCGCTGTTCGCGATGGAAAACTACGGCGTCGTTCCGGACATGATGACGCTCGGTAAGGGTCTCACGAGTGGGTACACGCCGATGAGTGCCGTCCTCATCAACGACCGCATCGCCGACGAGTTCGAACAAACCGGTGCGTCGTTCGCACACGGCCACACCTTCAGCGGGAACCCACTGTCGGCGGCAGTCGCCGACTTCGTGGTCGAAAAGTACACCGACGGCGTCCTCGAGACGGGCAAGAAACGCGGCGAGCAACTCACGGGCGAACTCGGCCACCTCCGTAACCACCCGATGGTGGGTGACTTCCGCGCGATGGGACCGATGGTCGGCATCGAGTTCGTCGCGGACAAAGAGACGAAAGAACCGTTCGACCCGTCGAAGAAGGTGTACAAACAGGTCTACGACGCCGCCCTCGAACGCGGTGTCTACACCTACCCCGGAAAGGGGTCCGTCGATGGCCTCGCGGGCGACCACCTGATGCTCTCGCCGCCGCTGACGCTGAGCGAGGAGTCAGTCACGAAGATTGCAACAGCAGTCGAGGGCGCAATCGAGGACGTGTACCGACGGCTGAACCCAGAGGTGACAGCATAATGGCAACCCAGGTGCAGGACGAACAGGAGACAGACCCAGAAGACGTGACTGCCCTCGACAACGCCCGACGGCAGTTAGAACGGGCGGCGAAACTCGTCGACGTCGACGAGGGTATCGTCGAGCGTCTGAAACACCCGACCAAGGTACAGCGAGTTGCCGTCCCACTGAAACGCGACGACGGCGACGTAGAAGTGTACACCGGCTATCGGTCTCAACACGACGACGTTCGCGGACCGTACAAAGGCGGACTCCGATTCCACCCGGACGTCACCGAAGACGAGTGCGTGGGCCTCTCCATGTGGATGACGTGGAAGTGCGCCGTGATGGACCTCCCGTTTGGCGGTGCCAAGGGTGGCATCGTCGTCAACCCGAAGGACCTCTCGACGGACGAAAAAGAGCGACTGACGCGACGCTTCGCCGAAGAACTCCGTGACTTCGTCGGCCCGAAGAAAGATATCCCGGCCCCCGACATGGGAACCGACGCTCAGACGATGGCGTGGTTCATGGACGCCTACTCGATGCAGGAAGGCGAGACGACGCCGGGCGTCGTCACCGGCAAACCACCGGTCATCGGCGGGAGCTACGGCCGTGAAGAAGCACCCGGACGCTCCGTCGCCATCATCGCCCGGGAGGCAATCGACTACTACGACATGGATATCGAAGAGACCACCGTCGCGGTTCAGGGCTTCGGGTCTGTCGGTGCCAACGCTGCCCGACTCCTCGACGACTACGGTGCGAACGTCGTGGCCGTTTCGGACGTAAACGGTGCCATCTACGACCCCGAGGGCCTCGACACGCACGACGTGCCGACACACGAGGAAGAACCGGAGGCGGTGATGAAGTACGACGCACAGGAGAAACTGTCCAACGAGGAACTCCTCGAACTCGACGTCGACGTGCTCGTCCCGGCGGCCATCGGCGACGTCATCACCACCGCCAACGCCGCCGACATCGCCGCCGACATCGTCGTCGAAGGCGCGAACGGCCCGACGACGTTCGCCGCCGCCGAGATACTCGAAGACAGGGGCGTGGCAGTCATCCCCGACATCCTCGCTAACGCCGGCGGGGTCACCGTCTCGTACTTCGAGTGGTTACAGGATATCAACCGCCGTGCGTGGTCGCTCGAACGCGTCTACGAGGAACTCGAATCCTCGATGCTCGAAGCGTGGGGCGACGTGAGCGAGGCGAGAGACGAACTCGACGTGACGTGGCGCGACGCCGCCTACGTGGTCGGTCTCTCCCGCATCGCGGAGGCCAAGGAATCACGGGGGCTCTGGCCATAACCGGGCATCCCGCGTTCGACCATTACAGTCCCCGCTGTCTGGCATGCTTCGTTACCACCACTATCCTCCGTTTTCGCGTGAATCGGTCGTCGGTAGATGAGTCTCTCCCGTCGTTCTGCTAGCAGAATCGTTCTTGCCACTGTTTCAGAACGAAACAGGCCGAGGCGGGGTGCTCGGCGAGTGATTCAGGCGTCCGGCCAGCGCTCGATGTAGATTGCTTTGTCCGTGTAGAAGTGAATCATGTCTTCGCCCTGTGCGTGTAAGTCGCCGAAGAAGGAGTCCTTCCAGCCACCGAAGTGGAAGAACGCCATCGGGGCGGCAGTTCCCGCGTTGACTGCGAGGTTCCCCGCCTCGACTTCGTGACGGAAGCGTTTGGCGTCACTGCCGCGGTCAGTGAAGAGACTGGAGGCGTTCCCGAAGTCGCTCCGGTTGACCAGGTCGATTGCGTGGTCGAAGTCTTCCGCTTCGACGAGTGCGAGGACGGGACCGAATATCTCCTCGCGCGCGATAGTCGCGTCGGGGTCCACGTCGCCGAAGATGGTCGGCCCGAGGAAACTTCCCTCAGCGGGAACGTCGGTCTCCCGGCCATCTAACAGCAGTTCTGCGCCCTCTTCGATACCCGTCTCGATGTAGTCGAGAACGTTGTCGCGGTGCGGGCCGGAGATGAGCGGTCCCATATCCACGTCGTCGCTGAGGCCGTCTGCGACGGTCATCTCACGGGCTTTCTCCACGAGCAGGTCTGCGAACTCGTCGTATATCGAGCTGTCCACGACGGCGACGGGGTTCGCCAGACAGCGCTGGCCGGTGTTGGCGAACGCAGACCCTAGCGTCTGGTCGGCGGCGAAGTCCAGGTCGGCGGACTCCGCGACCACGATGTGGTTCTTCGCGCCGCCTTGTGCCTGTACGCGCTTGCCGTGTTTCGCCGCGGATTCGTAGACGTGCTTCGCGACGGGCGTGCTGCCGACGAAGGAGACGCCCTCCACGCCGGGGTGTTCGATGAGTGCGTTGACGGCGTCGGCGTCACCGTTGACGAGTTGGACGATACCGTCGGGGAACCCTGCTTCGTCGACGAGTTCGACGATTTTCTGGGCGGTGACGGGCGTCTTCTCACTTGGCTTGAGGATGAACGCGTTCCCCGTCGCGACGGCGTACGGGAGGAACCACAGTGGAATCATGCCGGGGAAGTTGAACGGCGTGACGGCGGCGAAGACACCGAGCGGTTTTCGGACGGCAGTCTCGTCGATTTCGGGCGCGGCGTTCGGGAGATGACCGGCCTGCATCATCGACGGGATGCCACAGGCGACTTCGACGTTCTCGATTCCGCGCCGGAGTTCGCCTTTCGCCTCTTTGAAGGTCTTCCCGTGTTCTTCGACGAGCGCTTCTGCGAGTTCGTCCTGATGCGCTTCGAGGAGGTTCTTGAGTTCGAACATCGGTTGAATCCGCTGTTCGACCGGGGTGTTTCGCCACTC
Organism: Haloferax sp. YSSS75; assembly: GCF_046764215.1. Classification (GTDB taxonomy): domain Archaea; phylum Halobacteriota; class Halobacteria; order Halobacteriales; family Haloferacaceae; genus Haloferax. Next base: position 321,079 of record NZ_CP177207.1, on the reverse strand, counting down.
CTCGAAGGCTGACTGGCCGGCCTGTACGGCCTCGTCCACGTCGTCGGGGGTCGAATACTCAATCGTGGCGACGGTTTCGCCGTTCGCTGGGTTCTGTACTGGTTCACCGGCCGGGCCGGACGCGGGCGTCCAGCGGCCATCGATGTAGTTCTGAAGTTGTCGGGTCATGTGTCTGTGATTTCTTCTTCTCTGATGTCGATACGTCGCTCCCGAAGCTCAGAGATGAACTGGTCGGGGTCGAGGAGTTCTTCTGGTGGTTTCGCGCCGGTGTCGAGTGCGTCGCCCCGCCCGACTACCGCGGCGGCGAGACCCATCGGAACGCCTGTCCAGACGGCCGTCGCCTTGAGGCCCCAGTCGTCCAGGCGCGACTCGACGACGACGGAGTAGCGGTAGTGTCTCTGTTCGCCGTCTTTCGTCCCGGTCACGTCCACGCGGAAGGACTTCCACTCCTCGGCGGGGCCCGGTTTGGGCTGGTTGTCGAGGTGCCAGTCGAGAAACTCGCGTGGGCTGAACGTCGCGCCCGCGAACTCGACTTCCTCCTCGCTGGTCAGGTCGAGGCCGATGAGGACGTCACAGATGTTCACGAGGTCAGGTGAGAACGCGACGCGGAAGTCGACTGTCTCGACGCCCTCGAACGTGTACGGCATCGTCGCGAGTTCGCTGTGGATGCTGTGGAACCCTTCGACTTCGCCGACGGGGTCGGGCATGGTGTAGGTCTCACGTCCAGAGAGTGGGTCGAGCGTGCGGAACTCGCCGTCTTCGTAGACGACGGGTTCCATCGTGAGTTCGTCGAGAATCGTCTTCGCGGAGTAGGCGAACCCTTCGCCACCGCCTTTCGCGCCGGTGCGGATGTGAATCGCTTCGACGGCGTCGAGATTCGTCGCCGCCTTGGCCGTCGCGACGTTCGTGAGGCCGGGACTCGCACCGATGCCGAGGACGGCAGTGAGACCCGCTTCGTCGAAGGAGTCGTCGAGTTCGAGTTGTTTCTGCGTCTTGTGATAGAGGCCGCCGAGGTCCAGATAGTGACAGTCTGCGTCGAGACACGCCTCCATCACCTGCACGTTGAACGCATAGGGGAGTGCGTTAGCGACGACGTCACTGTCTGCGATAACGTCGACGAGTGCCTCGTGGTCGGTGACGTCGACGTGTGCCGTCGTCACCGCTCCCGGGAGTTCGGCAGCGAACTCGTCTGCGGCGTCTCTGTCGACGTCCGCGATGACGAACTCGTCGACGTCGTCGTTCGAGGCGAGTTCCCACGAGGTGGCCCGCCCCATCGCGCCACACCCGCCGAGTGCGATTACTTTCATTGATACGTTGTCCTCGCCATCTCAGTAGTCCTTGTAGTTCATCATGACAGCCTTGGTCTGTGTCATCGCTTCGAGGTGCCACTTACTGCCGTATCTGCCACCGGACCCGCTTTCACCGTATCCGCCGAACGGGAGGAGTCGCTCCCAGTAGTTGTTCGTCTCGTTGACGAAGACGCCGCCCGCCTTCAGGCGATTCGCGGCGTCGTGCGCCAGTTCGAGCGAGTCCGTGAAGACGGCGGCCTGAAGCCCGTATCGCGAGCGATTCGCGATTTCGATGGCTTCCTCGTAGTCCGCAGCGCGGATGACCGGTGTAATCGGGCCGAACGTCTCCTCGGTAGCGACGGCCATCTCCTCGGTCACACCGTCGAGGACTGCCGGGTCGAAGTAGAGGCCGTCCGTGTCGCCACCGGTACGGAGCGTCGCCCCCTTGGTGACGGCGTCGTCGACGTGTTCGACGGCAGTCGCCTGAATCCGCTCGGAGACCATCGGTCCGATATCGACGCCGTCTTCCAGTGGGTCACCGAGGACGAGTTGCTCCGTCTTCTCGACGATCGCGTCGACGAGTTCATCGTGGACCGCTTCGGTAGCGATGACTCGCTCCGTCCCACAACAGACCTGCCCGGCGTTCCAGTTGCTGCCGACGACGATGGACTCCGCCGCGTGGTCGATGTCAGCGTCGTCCAGAACGAGGATTGGGTCTTTACCGCCCATCTCCAGCAGACACTGGGCGTTGCGACTGGCCGCAGTCTTCGCTATCTGCTGGCCGACTGCCGTGCTCCCGGTGAAGGCGATGAGTCGCACGTCGTGGTGCTCGACGAGTGACTGCCCTGTCTCTCCTGCCCCGGTCACGAGGTTGAACGCGCCGTCTGGAAGACTGGACTGTTCGAACGCCTTGGCGATGTGGTAGGCCGTCAGTGGCGTCTCCTCGGCCGGTTTGAAGACGACGGGATTCGCCGTGGCGATTGCGGAGTAGATGCTTCCGCCCGGGACTTCCAGCGGGAAGTTCCACGGACTGATGACGGCACAGACGCCGTAGGGTTCGCGTTGCGTGTACGCGAAACGTCCACGGTGTTCGGACGGGACGACGTCGCCGAAGAGACGGATGGCGTCGTGGCCGTAGTCGTCACTCGAATTGATGACGTAGTCGGTCTCTTCGTAGGCCTCGTGGAGGGGTTTGCCCTCCTCCAGAACGATGCCCTCCGCGATTTCGTCTTCGTGCTCGACGAAATACTCGGTCACTTCGTCGAGGACTGCCGCGCGCTCGAAGGCGGTCATCTCCTCTAGTTCGCGTTGGGAGCGTCGCGCCGCTTCGACCGCACGCCGAACGTCGTCGGCTGTGGCGGCCGGAACGGTGTCGAGCACCTCCCCGGTTACCGGCGAGTCGACGTCGATTCCCTCGTCGCCCGAGGAATCGACCCACTCGCCATCTATGTAAAGCTGTTTCATGTGGGCCACTCACATAGATGAGGACCCTCGCCAAAAATCTTTCCGAGTAATGGGTTAAAAAGTGAAAAGGCTTCGGTCAGCGCGCTGCTTCGGCGAAGTCCTGAATATCGAGCCGTTCGAGTAACTCCTCGGTGGGCCGCCCGTCGGACGTGTATCCGCGTTTCTCGTAGTACTCGTCGAGCATCGTCGCGAACTCCGCTTCGGTGATGCGGTTGCCGTCGGCGGGACCACCCGCTTCGAGTGGTTCCGTAAAGCGGTCAGGCATCTCGTCTTCCTCGCGCCCGAACCCTTCACGTGCGTTGAACAGACGCGTCATCGTCCACGTGCGTTCGCCGATGGTTTCGAGTTCGTCCACCGTCACGTCGTATCCGAGTTCGTTCAGCCACTCGGCCACCCGCTCGTAGTTGTAGGCCGTAAAGTCACAGGTGACCATGCTGAACGTCAGTGCGTTGGCGTCCTGGTCTTCGATGACCGCGTCCGCCATCCCCTCGGTTCCGAAGGGGTCACGACTGCCACCCATCGCGTCACTTCCGATTGGCCACGCACGCTGGTGGCAGCCACCCCGGTCACTCGTCGCGTACGCGAGCGCCATCCCGAAGGATGCACGGGGTTCGTAGGCGGGGAGTTCCATCCCTTTGACCTGTATCGCGGCCGTACGAGCGCTGTCGTCGTCCAGTTCCTCGGCGGCCAACTTCGTCCCCTCTGCGAGGATGTCGCCGACGTCGTTGTCTCGGTGGGCGATATCTTCGATGAGTTGGGCGGCCGCTTGTGCGTCTCCCCACGAGAGGTCGTAGTCGATGAGGCCCTCTTCGACGCACTCCATCGCGAAGGAGATGACGTTGCCGAGGCTGATGGTGTCCATCCCGAGGGTGTCGGCACGGTGGGCCAGTTCCGTGATTCCCGTGACGTCCGTGATGTCCGTGTTCGACCCCATCATGCCGATAGTCTCGTACTCCGGTCCCCAATCGACGTTGGCGTCGGGGAACGCGGCGTCCTCGACGTCGGCGTCCGAGAAGTCGACGACGTGCCCACACGCGACTGGACACCCGTAACAGGAGTCAGTCGTCTGGTGGCCAACGCTGAACGCATCGATGTTGATGTCCTCTACGTCCGGGACTGTTCCTTTCGTCCAGTTGTGCGTCGGTAACGCCCCGATTTCCTGGGTCCAGTCCGGGATGAGTTGGGTCCCTCCGTCGCGTGCCCACGCGACTTCCTTGCTCGTCCCGAGTCGCTGTGTGTGCTTGATTCGCAGGTCCTGGATGTCCGACTTCGGCGGTTTCGCCGCGGTTGCGACGACGGCTTTGAGGTTCTTCGACCCCATGACGGCACCGACGCCGCCACGTCCGGCGTGGTGGGTCCCCTCGTCGCTCGAAATCGTCGCGTAGCGAACGAGATTCTCGCCAGCAGGGCCGATGGCCGCCGTCCGACTGTGTTTGTCGTCGAACTCCTTTGCCGTCTCGTCGGTCTTCATCCCCCAGAGATGGCTCGCGTCCTCGATGGTGACGTCTTCACCCGAGACGTCGAGATAGACGGGTTCGTCCGCCTTCCCCTCGACGACCATCCCGAGATAGGAGGGCAGTGCCCACCGGAACCGCGTCGGGAAGTGGCCGCCGGAGTACGAATCGACGTACGAACCTGTCAGCGGCGATTTCGTGATGGCGGCGTAGCGGGAGGTTCCCGGTGCGAACCCAGTGAGTGGCCCGAAGGCGAAGATGAGCACGTTCTCCGGCGAGAGCGGGTCGGTCCCCGGTTCGAGTTCGTCGAGCAACAGCGCAGCACCGAGACCTTTTCCGGCGATGAAACGGTCCCGGTAATCCTGTGGGACCTCTTCGGTCTCCACTGTCCGGTCGGTGAGGTTCACGCGCAGGAGGTGGGTGAGCTCCTGCACTTCGTCTGTCTGGACGACACGTTGTGACATACACGCACAGTCGAACAGACTTACCTTATAATTTTCCGAAGATTCTACGACAATATTCTGAGCAAAACGAGAAACGTTCGCCAGTGAGCGAATGTGGTGCCTGCTGACTGTGCCCGCGACGTGATGGACACTGTCGCGGACGGAGTGGTTAGCGGACGAGTGTGACCGCGTTCGACGCGCTCCATCCGATTCGGATGTTACGGCCGACGGAGAGGTACTCGTCCTGGTCGGTCAACTGTAAGTCGACCGTGAGTTCGCGCCCGTTCTCCAGTCGGACGACGAACTTCCCGAGGTTTCCTTTGTAGATTTCGTCGATGACTTCGGCCTTGAACTCGTTGTCGAGGCCACGAGCGTCGTCGCCGAGTCGTATCTTCTCCGGTCGGACGGCGAACGCGATTTCGCCGGATGCTTCCTCGTGGACCGGGACCCGGAACGTGAGTCCCCCGTCTTCGATGGTCGCACCGTCGGCGTCTTCGGCGTACGCACCGTGGACGAGGTTCGTCTCGCCGATGAAGTCGGCGACGAACTCCGACGCTGGTTCCTCGTAAATCTCTGTCGCAGTTCCGAGCTGTTCGAGGCGTCCCTCGTTCATCACTGCGATTTCGTCACTCATCGTCAGTGCCTCTTCCTGGTCGTGCGTCACGTAGACGAAGGTAATCCCGAGTTCCTCCTGCAGGTTCTTCAGTTCGACCTGCATGTTCTTTCGGAGTTTCAGGTCGAGTGCTCCGAGCGGTTCGTCCAGCAAGAGGACGGTTGGCTCGGTGACGAGTGCACGAGCGAGCGCGATGCGCTGCTGTTGTCCCCCGGAGAGTTCGGATATCTTGCGGTCTGCCATGTCCGGGAGCTCTACGAGGTCCAAGACGCGCTGGACGCGCGCGTCGATTTCCTCACTTCCGTGACGGCTGACCAGCCGCTTGAACGCCCCGCTCAGGCCGGACGATTGCGTGGCGGTCGCACCGCCATCCGCTGCGGTCCTGTCGTCCGGGATTCCCTGCATCTGCAGTCCGAAGGCGATGTTCTCACCGACGGTCATGTGGGGGAACAACGCGTACGACTGGAACACCATACTGGTGTCTCGTTCGAACGGTTGGAGGTCGTTGATTTGCTCGTTGCGGAGGTAGACGTCGCCTTTACTGGGTGTCTCGAACCCAGCAATCATCCGGAGGGTCGTCGTCTTCCCGCACCCGGATGGGCCGAGCAGGGTGAGGAACTTCCCCTGTTCGACGTCGAAGCTCACGTCCTCCACGGCGGTGACGTCACCGAAGTACTTCGAGACGCTGTCGAGTCGGACGTCGTAATCGGGCATCCTTAGCTGTCACCTCCGAACCGAATTTGCTGATACATCTATGCGTTCTTGATCTCCGTCCAGGCTTCGCTGTAGTACGACGTCGCCTGACCGACGTTCTCGATGAACTCGAGTTTCTCGAAGACCTCCTCCGGTGGGTAAATCGCCGGGTTATCCAGTGCCGCGTCGTCGACGAACTCTTTTGCCGCCTCGTTCGGCGTCGGGTAGTAGAGGTAGTTGGCGATTTCTGCGTTCATCTTGGCGTTCGTCAGGAAGTTGATGAACGCGTGCGCGGCGTTCGTGTGCTTGGCTTCCTTGGTAATCGCGGCGGTGTCGACCCAGACGACGCCACCCTCCTGTGGGACGACGTAATTGATGGGGGAGCTACCGTCTTCGTAGAGTTCCCAGTACGCGACGAACGCGTCACCGGACCAACAGTGGAGCGGGCTTGCCTCCTGATTCTGGAGTGCTGCCGCCCGCGACACCGACGAGTACGTGAGCAGAAGTGGTTTCTGGTCGATGAGGAGCTGTTTCGCTTCCTCGATTTTCTCCTCGTCGGTCGTGTTGAGGGAGTAGCCGAGATACTTGAGCGCGGCCCCGATGGTCTCGCGCATGTCGTTGAGCATCGTAATCTGACCCTGGTACTTGTCGTCCCACATAATCTCCCACGAGGGAGTGCCTTCGAGGTCAGGTGTCATCTCGGAGTTCCACGCGACACCACTGGTCCCCCAGAAGTACGGTGCCGAGTAGCGGTCCTCTCCGGGGTCGTACGGGGCGTCGTTCTTCCACATGGGTTCGAGGTTGTCCCAGTGTGGAATCATCCCCGTATCGAGCGGTTGGAGCAGGTCCTGTTCCACCATGATGCTCACCATATAGTCGCTGGGGAACACGAGGTCGAACTGACCGGATCCACCCGCCTTGAGCTTGTTGAACATCTCCTCGTTCGAGGCGTAGTTCGAGACGCTTACGTCGACACCGTAGGCCTTCTCGAAGATTTCGACCGTTCCAGATGGCCAGTAGTCGGTCCACTGGAAGACGGTGAGCGTCTCTTCGAGTTCGTAGTCGAGTTCGGGGAGCCCGTACTCTTCACGGACAGCCGGGTCACCACGGTCCTCTGGGGTGGACGTGTTCTCGGACTCTGTCGTGGTGTCTTCGTTTCCACCACCGCCGTCGTTTCCGCCCCCCGAGTTACCGTCGTCGCTTCCGCCGCCCGTACAACCTGCCAAACCAGCCATTCCTCCGACGCCGAGCGCGCCGGTCGTCTTGAGGAACGTACGCCGGGTCGAATTATCTTCAGGATTCATGGTATTCGGTAACAGTCTGTTTGGCAATTGACGACACGGGCCATAAATATTTTGGTGGCTATCTTTTACGACAGGCCCATTTTTTCGTTTACCACGTCAATCCCTGAACCTTTTGCGCGATAGCGATGATGATGAGCGTCCCGACGAGGATGAGCGTCGCGATGACGTTCACACCCGGAGAGATGCCCTGCCGGACCATCCCGAAGAAGAATATCGGGAGGGTGTTCTGGTTCCCGATGATGAAGAACGTCACGACGAAGTCGTCGAAGGACATCGCGAATCCGAGGAGTGCCCCGGCGATGATGCCGGGTTTGATAAGCGGCATCGTCACCCACCGGAACGTCTCGAGTTCGCTCGCTCCGAGGTCCATCGCCGCCTCTTCGAGTGTCCTGTCGAACGAGTGCAACCGTGCGAGGACGATGACCGTCACGTAACTGATGTCGAAGGCGATGTGGCCGATAATCGCCGTGACGATGCCCTGTTCGATACCGACGATGTTGAAGAACAGCAACAGCGAGATACCCATCACGATGCTCGGGATGATGAGTGGCATGTAGACGACGCCCTGCAGGAGATTCCGACCGGTGAACACGTACCTGTCGAGCGCGAGAGCGAGCATCGTCCCGAACGTGACGGAGACGATAACGGTCACGACTGCGATTATCAGCGAGTTCTGGAGTGCTATCCACGCCTGATTCGGGTCGACGCGGGCGATTGCCTCCCCGCTGAAGAGTGCCTCGTACCATCTGGTCGTAAAGCCGTTCCAGACGATGGCCGTCCGTGAGTCGTTGAACGACAGCGCTATCATCACCGCAATCGGGACGTAGAGGAACAGGTAGACGAGTCCCGTCTGCGCGGCGAGTGCCTTCTTGCCGTGACTGGCCATCAACCGCGAGCGCCAGACCTTCACCTTCGAGACGCTCACAGGAAGTCACCTCCAGTTCCGCGCTGGTACGCCCAGAGCGCGCCGAACATGATGACCATCAGGATGAACGCCGCTGCCGAACCGAGCGGCCAGTTGCCGGCGGCACCGAACTGCGCGGCGATGAATTCGCCGATGGTGGCCGTACTCGCCCCGCCGAGGAGGTCCGGAATCACGTACGCGCCCACGGCCGGAATGAACACGAGGATGCTCCCCGCCACGACACCAGGCATCGAGAGGGGAAGCGTCACGTAGCGGAACGAGTCCAATCTGTCCGCTCCGAGGTCCATCGCCGCTTCGTTGAGTTCTGGGTTCAGTTGTTCGAGACTGGCGTACACCGGGAGAATCATGAACGGGACCCAGATGTAGACGAGGCCGAACTGCACGGCGAAGTCCGTGTAGAGGAGTTGGACGTCGGTTGCGATACCGAGCGTCGCAAGCAGGTTGTGGACGAGGCCGTTCTTCGCGAGAAGAATCTTGATGGCGTAGACCCGAACCAGGTACGACGCCCAGTAGGGAAGCACGACGAGGGCGATGAGCATCGTCTGCCAGCGCTCACTCGCGTGCCGGGCGACGAAGTACGCCATCGGGTACCCGAGGAGCAGTGCGACGACAGTCGTCACGATACCGAAGTAGATACTCTTGAAGAGCAACTGGACGTACGGCGTCGGTTGGGCCGTCGCCGGGTTCGAGACGAACGGGACGAAGTGCCCGATGGCCCACGCGACACTGATCCATATCGATTCGAGTAGCGATGCTCCTTCCGGAACGAAGAACGTCGTGTACTGCTGGAGGCCGAGATATTCGAACCCGAGGAGCACCTCTCCAAACGCACCACGCTCACCGAAGCTGAAGTACAGCATCACTGCGAGTGGTGCGAGGAAGAAGACGCTTAGCCAGACACTTGCCGGGAGGATGTTTGCGACCAACCCGACGTACTTGTGTCGGCGGACCCGCGTGAACAGGTCCGGTAACGCATCTGTGGTGTTAGTTGCCATACGTGAGTCTCACTAACACGGAAGGATGCTAGGAGGGTAAATAAGTTTTCAATATCAGGGTGATAATTCCGATATTCTCTCTGTCGCGGCACATTTTCACCAAATTTTCGCCTGTAGGCGCATCGTTTTTGTCGGCAGAGGTATAACGCGAAGGTGTGTCTGAAAACGAGCACCCGTCGTCTCCCATCGATGGAGTCGACCGAAGTATTCTGAAGATTCTCCAGTCCGACGGCCGAACTGCCCTCTCAGAAATCGCACGCCGTCTCGATATGGGGAGTGCGACGATTCACGAACGAGTCAGGTCACTCGAAGAACACGGCTACATCCGCGAGTACCGCGCAATCCTCGACCCAAAGCTCCTCGGTATCGACCAGGTTGCGTTCGTCCAGGTCGAGACCACTGCTGGTCGGTTCTCGGAGGTTGCAGAGCGTCTCGCAGAACACCGTGAGGTCCAAGAAGTACACGAGATAACGGGCGACGCCGACCTCCTGTTGAAGGTTCGCGTCACAGAGACGGACGAACTCTCGGATTTCCTCTCGACGCTCGGAGAGTCTGATGGAGTCCGAAAGAGCGCGACCAACGTGAGTCTCCGGACCGTCAAGGAGGACGGTCGCCTCGACCTGAACGGCAAATGACCGAGTTGTCACCCGGCGTTCGGAGCGAGGTCGGGTCCCTCGAGAGCGTCCTCGTTCACGAACCTGGCAAAGAATTCACCTCCGTCATCGACCCAGACGCGTGGGGGTGGGACGGCCTTCCGCGTCTCAAACAGGCGGCCAAAGAACACGAACGGCTCGTCGAGACGCTGAAGTCGTACGATGTCGACGTGCACGAACTCGGTGAGACAGACCAGACGCTCGCCGAGTCACTGTTCGTCCGCGACGTCGGCTTCGTCGTCGAAGGTGGCGCGGTCATCGGGAAGATGAACGAGTACATCAGACATGGCGAAGAACACCGACTCGCGACCCGTCTCGTCGAGATGGGAATTCCGGTCTATCACACGGTTCACGGTGAGGGTGGGTTCGAGGCGGCGAACCTCATCTGGTTAGACCGAGAGACGGTCGCAATCGGCCGGTCGAAGACGACGAACACCGAGGGGATTCGTCAGATTCGGAGCGTCCTCGACACCTACGACATCGACATCGTCGAAGTCCCGATATTCGGGAGCACCAACTCGACTGGACAGACACACCTCGCGCTGGTGTTCGGCATGGTCGCCCCGGACGTCGCGCTCCTCTACCCGCAGGCTGTTCCAACCGAGTTCCGGGAACTCCTCGTCGACCGCGGTATCGAAATCATCGAAGTGCCCACTCGCGAGCAACGAAATATGGTGACGAGTTGTATCGTCGTCGACGACGAGACTGTCGTCCTCTCCGCCGGCAACCCCGTGACACGGGACGCGCTTCGCGAGCGCGGGTTCGAGGTCATCGAACTCGATATCCGAGAAATCAGAAAGGCAAGAGGCGGCCTGAAAGGGCTCATCCTCCCGCTCGAACGGTCGTAACCCCGGAAGCAGCAACAGGGCCCAAAAAACCTCGCCGGTGCTCGTTCTAGAAGACTGCCTCGATACTCTCGCGGAGTACGGAGACGGCCTCGTGAATCTCTTCTTCGGTGATACAGAGCGGCGGCGATAGGACGAGTTGAACGTCCGGGCGTGCAGAACCGAAGATGACGCCGCGTTTCTTGGCTTCAGTGCGCACTGCACCGACGGGGTTGTCGCCCTCGTCGATACGTGGGTCGAAGAAGTGTTCGCCCGTCTCGGGGTCCGCGAACTCGACGCCCCAGAGGAGGCCACGGCCGTGCACGTCGCCGACGACGTCGTAGTCGTCTTCGACTCCCGAGAGCGCGTCTTCTAACACGGGTGCGAGGTCACGAGCGTTCTCGAAGAGACCATCCTCGTACGACTTGACGGCGGCGACACCGGCGGCACAGGCCACGGGGTGGCCGGCGAACGTCTGTCCGACGGGCATCCCCTCTTGGTCGAGGAATTCGGCGATTTCGCCGCTCGTGATGACGCCGCCGAGTGGGACGTACGCCGAGGTCACCCCCTTCGCGAATGTAATCATGTCGGGTTGGACGCCTTCGGTCTGGATGCCGAACCACTCCCCACACCGTCCGAACCCAGCGATGACTTCGTCGGAGACGAGGAGGATGTCGTACTCGTCGCAGATTTCGCGCACGCGTTCGAAGTAGCCCGGCGGTGCGGGGTACGCACCACTGGTGCCCGCGATGGGTTCGGTGATGAGCGCCGCGATGGAATCTGGCCCTTCGTTCTTGATGACCCACTCCAGGTGGTCTGCGGCCTGTTCTGCGAGTTCTTCGGGCGTGTCGGCGTTGAACGGACCGCCGAAGTCGAGTGGGGGAAGGAACTTCGTGTGGCCGGTGACCGCACTGTAGCGTTCGACTTCGGCCCGCGTCTGTGGGTCACCGGTCAGGGCGGACGCACCGTAGGTCGACCCGTGGTACGAACGCCAGCGGGTCAGAACCTTGGGCGCGTCCTGATAGGCCCGCGCGATTTGCATGGCGGACTCGTTCGCTTCGCTCCCTGTGACGGAGAAGAACACGTCGGTCAGGTTCTCCGGTGCGCGCTCTGCGAGCAGGGACGCGAGTTCGTCTCGTGAGTCGTTGCCGAGCGCAGACGAGACGTAGGGGATGTCACTCGCCTGTTTCGTCATCGCGTCCACGATTCGCTGGTCCGAGTGACCCGCGTTGACGCAGTAGAGTTGCGCCATGAAGTCGAGATAGCCGTTCCCGTCTTCGTCGTATACCGTCGAATTCTCGCCGTCCACGATAGATATCGGCGGACTTTCTGGGCTATACCAGTGTGGTATCGAGTGACTGTCCATGCACATCTCTCGGATAGCACCGGAATAAAGTTTTGTGCGAAGCGAAATATCCGATAGTCTTTCGGCGATTGATATCTTTCACCGAAGACCACCGTAACGTGTATGGTCCCCTGGGGTGTGCGAAGGGTATGCACGAAGCACGCGACAGTGCCGAGTCGGACGCGGTAGACCTCCCGGAGTCCGTAGACGTCGCCGTCGTCGGTGCGGGCGTCATCGGGTGTGCCATCGCAGAGACGCTCGCCACCGAGTACGAGGTTCTCGTTCTCGACCGTTCGGGTGTCGCAGAAGGGGCGACTGGGCGTGCCGCGGGCGTCATCACGCCGACGTTGTTCTACGGCGACCACCCCGACGTGGCACGCCACGCGAACGAATTCTTCCGCGCGTTCGACGGGACTCACGGATTCGAGTTCACCACCAGACGCCGGTACGATTACGTCGTCGAAGACGAGGTGGAGACGGCACGCGAACGCGCCACCGAACTCGCCGAACACGGGTTCCCGGTCACCTATCTCGACGCCGAATCTGCCGAGTCCGAAGCACCGCGCCTGCGACTCGACGACTTCGCAGGTGCGGTTCGGTACGACGACGCCGGTTGGGTCGACCCCTACACGTTCGCTGTGGCCCTCCAGCGTCGGGCGTCAGAACGTGGCGCGCGGTTCGAACTGGACCGAGAAGTCGTGTCGGTGTCCGAGAACGCTGTCGAACTGGCAGACGACGACGTCCACGCAGACCACGTCGTCGTCGCCGCCGGGTTCAACACACCCGACCTGCTCGGCAGGTCTCTCCCGATTCAGCCGTATCGAACGCAGTGTGTCGTGCTCGAACCGTCGGAACTCCTCGACGATTCGTTCCCAATCGGCCGCGTCGGAACCGAACACCTCTACTTCAGACCGGAGCACAACGGCGACTTACTCGTCGGTGGGTCACACGACATCGTCTCCGACCCCGAGGGTGTGAGCCAGCAGGCCGACGAATCCTTCGTCAGGGACGTGGCAGTGACGATTCCCGAACTCGTCACCGGATTCGAAGACGCAGGCTTGGTAAACGGATGGGCGGGCGTCGATAGCGCGACGCCAGACGCACGCCCTATCCTCGACGTCACCGATGGTGTCTACGTCGCCGCGGGGTTCAATGGCCTCGGCGTCCTCGCCGCGCCAATCGCAGCGGCCGTAACCCGAAGCCACGTCACTGGTGAATCGCCGCCGTTCGACCTGTCTCCGTTTGCGCTCGACCGGTTCGCCACGCAGGACGCCGACTTCGACCTGCGAACGACGTCCGACGTCGGCCGCTGAACACGAGGACAGAGCATAACTTTTCGCCTTTGAGCCAACTTCCCCAGAGATGTTTCGGTGTGGTATCAACACAGGCAAAGGTTTATTGATGAATTCCTCGTCAAAGGGAATGATGAGTCATGGTGACAAACAGCAACGACCCGACCACGCTGCACGCTTCCGGGAGAAGACCCCGGAGAGTCGGGCGTTCCACGAACACGCTGCAAGCGTAACTCCACTGGGAGTCGAATCCAACGTCCGCTCGTTCGACCCGTACCCGTTCTATACGGAACGCGCAGAGGGGTCGTACATCTACGACGTCGACGGAAACGAATATCTCGACTTCCTGCTCGCACTCGGCCCGATAATCCTCGGGCACAACCACCCCGAAGTGGTCAGTGCGGTCCAGGAGATGGCCGAGACGCTCGACGTGACGGCGACACCGTCGCCCATCGCCATCGAGTTCATGGAGAAAGTCGTCGAGATGACGCCCAGTATCGAGACGGTTCGGATGGCCAACTCCGGAACCGAAGCGACGATGCACGCGATTCGCGTCGCGCGCTCGTACACGGGGAAAGACAAGATTGCCAAGCCCGAAGGTGGCTACGCGGGCGCACACGACTACGCGCTTCAGTCCGTCTACGCCAGCGAGGAAGCGATGGGCCCGGCAGACGAACCGAACACCGTCTCCTACGGCACCGGTATCCCGGACGCAGTCCAGGAAACTGTCGTGCCGATTCCGTTCAACGACAAAGAATCGACGGAGAAGATTCTCCGCAAGCACGCCGACGACATGGCGGCGGTCATCATCGAACCCGTCATGTTCTCGTGTGGCTGTCTGAAACCCCGTGACGGCTACCACGAGTTCCTCCGCGAACTTACCGAGGAACTCGGTATCGTCCTCATCTGGGATGAAGTCATGACCGGCTTCCGTCTCGGCCCACAGTCCGCGCAGGGCCGCCTGGACATCATGCCCGACATGACGACGTTCGCCAAGGCTGCCGGTGGCGGCTATCAGGTCGCCGGGTTCGGTGGCAAAGAAGAGATTATGGCCGAAATCATCCCGCCGGGCAAGCACGAAGGCGAGAAGTGGAACACGTCGGCGTTCCACGGTGGCACGTACAACGGCCACCCAGTCGCCGCCGCAGCAGGCCTCGCGACGCTCGAAGTCCTCGACTCGGGCGGCGTCTACGAACACATCGACCGCCTCGGCGACAGACTCTTCACCGGCCTGCAAGAGGCCGCTGACGACGTTGGACTGCCGGTGAACGTCCAGCACATCGGCAGTATGGGCCAGGTCTACATGACCGACCACGACATCCACCGCTACCGCGACACGTGGCACGCGAACGAAGAGCAGTTCGCCGACTGGTGGCTTGAGGCCGCCGCGGATGGCGTCCTCTTCGGGAACCCGATGCAGGGCGAGCGCTTCTTCACGACGCTCACCCACACGGAAGACGAAATCGACCACGCCATCGAAGTCGCCGAAGACGCCTTCCGTGCCGTCGACCACGAGTACTAGTCGATGGTGGCGGACGCTCCCCCAGAGAGCGCGGACGTCGTCATCGTCGGCGGGGGCGTCATCGGATGCGCCGCCGCCAGACTCCTCGCGAGTGACCACGACGTCGTCGTCGTCGAACGGGGGCAACTCGCCGCCGAAGCGACTGCACTCGCTGCAGGAGAGGTGACGATTACACCGTCGTACACGGATTATCCAGAAGTCGGAGACCACGCCCTCGACTTCTTTCACGAGTACGACGGAACCGGAGAGTTCCACTACGAGGACCGAGAGAGCGTCGAACTCGTCCCGACAGACCGTGTCGGTGAAGCACGGCGACGGAGCGAGAGACTCGCGTCAGAAGGGTACGACGTCGAATTCCTCGACCGAGACGAAATCGAATCTCGGTATCCTGGATTCGACCTTGGCGCGGAGTTCGAGGCAGGGGTCCGACACGCAGACACGGGCTTCGTCGACCCCTACACGTTCGCGATGACGCTCGCCGACGACGCCACCGAGCGTGGCGCGACGTTCCTCACAGGAACTGCCGTCACCGACGTCCTCGTCGACGGCGAGACGGTCACGGGCGTCGAAACCGACGAGGGAACCATCGAGGCACCCACAGTCCTCGTCGCGGCGGGATGGCGCACACCGGAGTTCCTCGACGGCATCACGCCAGTCCCAGTTCGCCCGTATCGGACGCAGTGTATCGTCCTCGACCTCGGAACCGACGTGGGCGAGGCGTTCCCGATGGGCTGGATTCCCGGGAAGCACGTCTACTTCCGGCCCGAACTCAACGGCGACGTACTCGTCGGCGGGTGGTCGTTTGCGACCGACGACCCAGTCGGAGCGAGTGGGAACGCAGACGAAGAGTTCATCCAGCACGTCGCGGACCTCGCACCAAGATTCTTGGCCGATGGTGACCGCGCCCGCTTCGTCAATGGGTGGGCCGGCGTCGACGGTGCGACGCCCGACACACGCCCAATCATCGACTCACCGGCGGACGCCCCTGACGGACTCGTCGTCGCGACGGGATTCCACGGGCGCGGCGTCATGACAGCGCCCGTCGCCGCGACGCTCGTCCGGAGTATCGTCACCGGGGAGGAGACGGACCTCCCACGCGAACCGTTCGCTATCGACCGGTTCGAGGACCGTTCACGGGACTTCCGGTTCGTCTCGATTAGTTCGGGCGACGAATCGTACGAAGCGGACTGACCGTCGCACCCCTCGCGGGGGCATTGCTTTTCGCCCGCGGCCATCGTGAAATGGGGATGCCACTTAACGTCGTAGCAGTCCAATTATCTGTATGGCACTGGACGTCGACTCCCCGAATGCCCCCGACCTTACGAACCGAGGCATCCCTACTGAGGTGGACCTCTCCGAGACGTTCGGCACCGAATCTGACTACCGGCGAGAAGAGCTCCAGGAGTTCCTTCGGGACGGTGCGTGGAAAGAGGCGTTCGAAGAGTGGGCGAAGTACACTGACCTCTCGGATGCCGAGTACGAAGCGGTGCTGGACCGGGGCCTCTTCGAACAGATAGACTTCTATTGGGACCCCGTCGAGGAGCGGATTCAGTCTGTCGTCCCGGAGGTGTCGGACGAGTGGCCCGGTGAGAACGACATTTCCTCGAAAGTACGAACCGAGCTGAGTGACCTCGGCGACGCAGTCACCGAGATGCTCGAAGTCAGCTACGTCGATTGGAGCTCAGACGGCCGGTCGGAGAAAGTCTGGTCGGAACTGAAATACAGCGAGGAACTCGAATTCAGCGGGGAAGCGGAACCCAGTGGAGAAGTGCCGTACAACGAGGAGACGGAGTTCGAGGACTGACCGTCTTCGGAAGCCCGTCTCTGAACTCGACTTCCTGTAGATACTCGTTCGTCGACAACCCGAATTCGGCGTGTTCGTTTCTGTCCGCCGCGGGCAACACCGAGTTACGTCAGACTGGAGAACGCGTTCTCGTTCGGCACACAGTATTTCTGTCCCGCGGTGGTACGGTCTGTACCTCCCTCATGAAGTCGTATCCAGACCTTCCGTCACTCTCGGACGCGCCCCCCGAGTTGCTCTCGAGCGGTCACCTGTGGCTTCGCGAGTACGTCGCTGGCCGTCGGATACGATTTCAGATGGCCTCCTCTGGGCTCCTCGCCTTCGGCGATAGCGAACGTAGCTTCGACGAGGTACCCCCGCCGTTTGGACTGGCCGCCAGACACGTCCGCGAACAGTTCGACAGAGACGCATTCTTCGACGCCGTCTCCGACCCATCCGGATACGTGTTCTTCGGTATCGCACCCTGTGCCGTCGGTGTCGACTACGACTGGGAACGAACGCCGCCGTTTCTGGGCTGGTCGGTGTGGTCCGAGGAGAAAGGACGACTCCTCCCAATCGACACCGCCGAGCGAATCTACGAGCGACTCGGACTCACACCACTCGATACGTTCCAGAAGGAGGTGAACGTCCGCGACTTCCACCCCGAACGGTACGAAATCCCCGGGTCAGCGTGGTACGATGGCCCCGCGCGGGGTGTCATCGTGGAGAACCGGCGTGGTGGGTGCGCGCTCCTCCAAAACGATGCCGTTATCGACGGAGACGCACCCGAACCCATCCGCGGCGACCCGGAGACAGTTGCGAATGAACTCGTCACGGAGCGACGACTCGACCACGCCGTCGCGGCAGTCGAGGGACTCGGGAAACCGGTCACGACCGACGACGTTCGGACTCGTGTGTTCGAGATGGTCGCTCGTGAGGAGTACGACCGACTCGACGCTGGTGGAGTCGAGTGGAAGAACCTCCAGTCGGCGATTGGATCGGTCGTCGCTGCGGAACTCGGCCGGACACGCGATACCTGAGTCGGCGGACCTCTCGCCACCGAGACGACTCCGAGGGGCATTTACTGTCCGACCTCGTTTCGCCAGCTATGGACATGGACCCCGAGGAGAATCACCGCGGGTGGGCAGAACGCTCTGGTGACTTCTCGCCGGCCTACTACGCCGACATCGGCCCGAACGAGGTCACCGAGACGCTCGCGACGGTTTTCGACCACTACGTGAGCACCGACGCCAAAATTCTCGAAGTCGGGTGCAGTTCTGGCCGCCACCTCGCCCACCTCCTCGACCACGGATACGAGAACCTCACGGGCATCGACCTCAACGACGAGTCGTTCGAGGTGATGGCCGAGTACTACCCGGAACTCGCCGAGACGGGTACCTTCCTCACGGGTTCGCTCGAAGAGTTCGCCCCCGAATTCCGTGACGACCAGTTCGACGTCATCTACTCCGTCGAAACCCTCCAGCACGTCCACCCCGACGACGCGTGGGTGTTCGAAGAGTTAGCTCGGGCGACGAGTGACCTCCTCATCACCGCAGAGAACGAAGGCAACAGTCCTGTCCGGGGCCGCGGTGATGCGGAAGTGAGTTACGTCAACGACGATTTTCCACTGTTCCACCGAAACTGGAAACAGGTATTCTCCGACGTTGGTCTCGCGCAACTGCTCGAAGAACCGGGCAAACGTGATACTGTTCGAGTATTCCGTGTAATCTGATAGGTAAACTTATACCTGTCTGTGAGTATATCGCCTATCCGTTCGTCAGTTGAGTGCCTGTTGTGGTATGCGGTTGTGCCAGTAGTGTGTTTACATATGAGTACACCCGTGGTCGACTGGTCACTTCTGCCATCACTTTTGAACGCCGTTCAATCCTCTAATTGCTTCTTAAGGTCAGTATGGAGCACTCAATCCCCTCGGGTGATTCTGAAAAATGAGAACAGTACCTCGGGGTAATATTGTCGATATATTCCAATACTACTGGACGGTCTTGCTCATGAAATCTACGTCCTCGGCGCACCCCAAAGTTGTCACAGGATGATTCTCATATTTATCAGCATTTAAGAGAAATCACAGAAATATAAGAAAAATCGAATTTCGATTAGCGTAATTTCTCGACAGTTCTCGGACGCAGAGGAACCGTCCTCCTAGTCACATCCGGGACCGCGATATTTCACGTCTCTCTCACCGAAGTGAAGTTCGACCACAAAAGAGGTAGAACGAGAACGGCGCGACAGATTGCTAGTCGGTTAACTGCACTGCTCAGAGAGAACGTCGTTCAACGCTTCGAGAAGGTGGTCTGCGTGGGTACGCTCGAACACCAGTGGCGGCCGTATCTTCAGTACGTTGCCGTCTTTACCTGTCGAACCGACGAGGACCCGTCGCCGGCGCAACTCGTTGACCACTGCTGTCGTCTCTCTCGATGCGGGTTCCCGGTTTTCCCGGTCTCTGACGAGTTCGACGCCAACCATGAGCCCCTGCTGTCGAACCGCTCCGACGAGTTCGTACTCGGCAGCCAGTTCCTGAAGTCCGTCGTTCAGGTACCCGCCGACGTCGGTGACGTGGCTCAACAGGTTCCGGTCTTCGATTTCGTCGAGCACCGCCAGCGCGGACGCACAGGAGACGGGATTGCCGCCGAACGTACTGAAGAAACCAGTCTCGTCGTAGAGTGCCGATGCCACGTCCGAACGCGTCACGACGGCCGCGATGGGATGCCCGTTCCCCATCGGCTTTCCCATCGTGACGATGTCGGGGACGACGTCAGTACACTGGAAGCCCCAGAGATTCGACCCGCTTCTGGCGTGTCCAGCCTGTACCTCGTCCGCGACGACGAGTCCCCCAGCCGTGCGGACGCGATGTATCATTTCCTCCAATCGTGCCTCGTCCGGCGGGTGGATACCGTCGCTCGTGAACAGTGAGTCGAACACGAACGCCGCGGTTCCGATTCCACGATTTTCGAGAGATTGGATGGCTTGTGCGGTGCTTTCGACGGGACTGGTATCGCTGGTCGTTCCGCCGTGAGGTGCCTCGAGAGGTGGCTGGACCGTCTCGACGTGATTCGGGTCGAATCCATCGGGCCAGATTTCGGGCGACTGCATCGACGTCACGTCGGTAATCCCGTGGTACGCGTATTCCGAGACGAGTGCTCCGCTATCACCAGTTGCGGCGGTTGCGAGTCGCCACGCTACGTCGTTGGCCTCGCTCCCCGAGTTGACGAACATGACCCTATCGAGTTCGTCTGGCATCGTCGCCAGGAGACGCTCGGCCAGCGTGACGGGTGCTTCGTGGAGATAGCGCGTGTTGGTGGCGAGCGTGCGAGCTTGCCCCCCGATTGCCTCGGCGACGGCGGGATTTCCGTGACCTACCACCTGGACGTTGTTGTACGCATCGAGATACCGACGACCGGCCGAATCGAACAGCCACACTCCCTCGCCGCCGACGAAGTGGATTGGGTCGTCGTACGAGAGTGGCGACTGACCGAGGACTCGACGGCGACGAGATTTCAGTTCGGCCGTCTCGATTCGTGGATACGGGACGTTACTCGACAGGGCGGCGGTCCGCAAGCGTCGTCCGACGACGTCCAGCCCCGTCTCGTCCAAAACCCGGAGCAGTCTCCACGCGTCGTCGACGCCCGCGACGGTGTGACCGGTCTTCTCCGGATGTTCGTCGACTCGCCACGCGACGATGACGCCCCACTGGAGAAGTCGTGTCGCGACGAGGTCCGCCAGTAAGCGCGCCTCCTCGTCTTCGAGCGGCGTGACGCTCACGTACCCCCGAGTCACCTCCTGTGCGGCCTCGATAGGGTTCTGATGACGGTACATCACGCTCGCGAGTGCCATCACGAGGTCACTCACGAGGGCCGTGTGCGTCAGGTCGCCGAAATCGACGATGCCGCTGACTCGGTCGTGTTCGTCTAACAGTACGTTGTCCAGCGTGAGGTCGTTGTGGATTACCTGTGCGCGAAGCGAATCGAACACCGGTTCGACGCGGTCATCGAACCGGTCGAGGACGCGTTCGGCTAACTGGCGTCGCTCTTCGTCGGTGACGCTGTCGAGCAACGACCGAAGTGATGCGGCGTGTTGCAGGTCCCACAGGATGTCGTAGTCTGCGTTGGGATGGAAGAACCCACGAAGGGCGTTCCCGAGTCTGGCCACCACTTCGCCGTATTCGTACAGTGCGTCTTCGTCTAGCGTCTCCTCCGACACGATTCGACCGGGGACGTGGGTGAACATCCGGACGAAGTTCCTCACACCGTCGTCGTCCGTGACAGACGTCCACGCCGACCCGTCGACAGTCGGAACGATTTCCATCACCGGTAGGTCGGGGTCGGTCCGGTACACGTGACGTAACGCCTCGGTCTGTAAGTCCAGCGTTGCGGCGTCGTCTGCGGGACTCGATATCTTCAGCACGTACGCGTCTCCCTCGTCGGTATCGATTCGGAAGTTCTGGTCACGCTCGCTACTGAGTTCC